>DASSJW010000265.1:0-3217 GCA_035690995.1 Xanthobacteraceae bacterium | reverse complement strand
GATCTACGACCGCAAACGCGCGGCCGAAAACCGCGATGTCATGACCTTCGAGGAGGATGGAGAGACTTTCTCGTCATACTTCCTGCTGCCGCGTACGCGCGCGGATCTGCAGCGCCGGTTCGAAACCCATCGGCGCATCGCCTCGTGGACGCACGGCCTGCTCGGCCGGTCCCCCGACAACTTCCCGAGCTACGTCAGCGGTCTGGTCATGGACCCTGCGATGTTCGATCGCATCCGGCAGGGCTTCGGTGACAACATCCGCAACTACTACCGCCACATGCGCGCCAACGACGTGTTCGCGTCCCATACCGTGACCAATCCACAGGGCTGGCGGGCGACAGCCGCCGCCGAAGGCGAACAGCGTCCGTCTCCGACCCTGCGCGTGGTGGCCGAAGACGACCGCGGCGTCACCATCAACGGCCTCAAGATGCTCGGCACGGCGTCGGTGTTCTGCCACGAGACCTGGTGCGGCAACCTGCAGCCGGTCGCGCCGGGGCAGGAGAAGGAGGCGATCACCTGCGTGGTGCCGCTGAATGCACCGGGCGTGAGCATCTGGTCGCGCAAGTCCTACGAGCGCTCCGCCGTGAGCGAATTCGACAATCCGCTGGCCGCCCGCTTCGACGAGACCGACAGCGCCGTGCTGTTCGAGAACGTGAAGGTGCCGTGGGAGCGCGTGTTCTGCCACGACAACGTCGAGATGACGCGCGCGATCTACATGCGCACGCCGGGCCACGCTATGGCCAACCACCAGGCCAATGTGCGCTTTCTGGCGAAGCTCGACCTGCTCGTCGGCGTCGCCGGCAAGCTCGCGGAGATGAACAACGTCCAGCATATCCCGGCGGTGCAGTTCACGCTCGGGCGGCTCGCGGCGCTGCAGGCGACGCTGGAAGGCCTGATCATGGGCCAGATCAATTGCGGCGAGACGCAGGTTGCCGGCTATCACACGGTCAACCGTCGCTATGTCTACGCCGCGCTGCATTGGTGCACCAATCACCACGCCGAGATTTGCGACACTGTGCGCGAGCTGATGGGCGCCGGCGTGTTCCAGATGCCGGCCGACGTGACGGTGCTGGACAACAGCCGCACGCGGGACGCATTCGAGACCTACTGGTCGGTGCCGGGACAATCGGCGAAGGACCGGATGAAGCTGTTCAAGCTCGCCTGGGACCTGCTGGGATCCGACTTCGCCGGACGGCACATGCAATACGAAAAGTTCTACGCCGGGCCCGGTTTCGTGATGAACAGCTACAGCCATCTCACCGCGCCCTGGCAGGACTGGACCGGACGCGTGGACGAGTTGCTCGCGAGCTACGACACGCCGGACGCCGGTTGACGGGCCCGCACGCGATCGGTTGTGCTCGAGCATCGGAAGCGGCTAGCATTCGCGTCATAAGCAAGAACGCGCAGGGAGGGACAGATCAGATGGCTTTCGACGCTCGCCGGTTTGCAGCATGCCGGCCCTTCGGCCGGCGTATTGCAGCAGCAGCCGCGGTGGCGGCGGCCTTTGCCGCTGCCCCATCGCAGGCGCAGCAGATCACGATGAAATTCGCGACCCAAACCATCAACGATGTGCAGCACGAATTCATCAAGGTCTACAAGACGGAGCTGGAGAAGGCCACCAACGGCCGCATCCAGGTCGGCGTCTATCCCGCGAGCCAGCTCGGCGGCCAGCAGCGCCAGACCGAAGGATTGCGGCTCGGCACCATCGAGGCCGCGATCGGGCCGGGCGAGCTGTTCGCCGGCGCCGATCCGCGCTTCGGCGGGCTCGCGCTTGCGGGGCTGTTCAACGACAACGAGCATACCCGCCGGGTCATGGCGCTGCCCGAGGTCCGCAAGGCGCTGTCGGATGTCGCCGCCTCGCGCAATCTGCTGCTGCTGGCGGTCAACGTCTATGGTCCGCAGGCCTTCGTGTTCAAGACCCCGGTGACCAGCCTGCCGGGCTTCGCCGGCAAGCGCATCCGCGTGCTCGCAACCGAGAGCGAGCAGGCCATGATCAGGGCGCTGGGCGGCGCTCCGGTGCCGATGTCGCTGCCCGAAGTGCTGCCGGCCTTGCAGCAGGGAACGCTCGACGGCGTCAACGCCGTCCTCGGCGTGTTCGTGGCGTTCAAATATCAAGACGTCGCGCCGAACCTTCTCGACACGCATCTGTGGCCGATCATCTCGCTCAGCATCGTCAGCAAGGTCTGGTACAACCAGTTGCCGCCCGAATTGCAAAAGGCGGTCGTGGAGACCGGCGCCAAGGTCGAACCGGAAATGGACAAGTGGCAGACCGCGCGTCTCGCGGCTGACGGCGAGGCCTGGACATCGAAAGGCGGCAAGGTCGCACGGCTGTCACCGGCCGAGCAGCAGGAGGCGGTCCAGCGCGCCACCGCGGCGATCCAACCGATCCTCGACAAGGACGCCGCGCTCAAGACGTTCTATGCCACCATCAAGGCCAGCGCCGAAAAGGTGAAGTGACGAGGTGCGCCGCGGAGGATGCACCAGGCAGGGTGGGCCGAGCTCGGCGAAGCCCATCCTTTTTCTCCGAAGCTCGCGCCTCAATCTGCCCACTCGTCAACTCAACCATCGCAATGGGTTTCGTTGCGCGCAACTTACGCATGACGCAAAGGAGTTGGTAATGCCGGAAGAAGCAACACAGATGCTGGCGCAATTTGCCGCGGCGCTGACCTATGACCAACTTCCGGACCGGATCAAGGACCACTGCAAGGACCTGTTGCTCGACGCGCTCGCGTGCGCGCTTGCCGGCCACCAGGGCGAGGAAACAGAGCAGGTTGCGGCGCTGGCATCGGCCCTGGCGCAATCGAGCGAAAGCAGTGTGATCGGCGGCGACCGCCTCTCGCTCGCGGGCGCGACCCTGCTCAACGGCTACCTCATCACCGCCGTCACCATGTGCGACGCGCATCGCTCCACCATGACGCATGTCACCCCGGAAGTGATGCCGCCCGCCTTGGCGATCGCCGAGCGTGACGCAGGCTCGGGGCGCGACCTGCTCGTGGCGATTGCCGCCGGAGCCGAGGTCACGACCCGCATCGGTATCGGGCTCGATTATCCGGCGTTCCGCGCCCGCGGCTTCCATGGACCCGGCGTGCTCGGCCCGTTCGGAGCGGCGGCGGCGGTCGGACGGCTGCGCGGCTTCGACGCCGAAACCATGGCGAAGGCGTTCGGTCTTGCCGGCAGCCAGGCCGCCGGCACGTTCGCGGCATGGGGAACCCCGACG
>DASSJW010000264.1:0-7772 GCA_035690995.1 Xanthobacteraceae bacterium | reverse complement strand
GCGCGGTCAAGGCGGTCACTGACAAGTTCAACCGCCTCGATGCGCTCGTTTCCAACGCGGGCGTCATGGTGCGCAAGCCGTTGCGCCAGCTCACCCTGGGCGAGTGGCGCAAGGTCTTGGACACCAACCTGACGGCAACCTTCCTCTTCGCCCGCGCGGCCGAGCGGCCGCTGCGGGCCGCAGGCGGCGCCATCGTGACCATCGCCTCGACGCGCGCCCTAATGTCCGAGCCCAATACCGAATCCTATTCCGCCTCCAAGGGCGGACTGCTGGCGTTGACGCACGCGCTGGCGATCAGTCTCGGTCCGGATGTACGGGTCAATTGCGTCAGCCCCGGCTGGATCGTGACCAAACCCGGCGAGAAGTTGCGCCGCAAGGACCACCAGCAGCATCCCGTCGGCAGGACCGGTTGGCCGCAAGACATCGCCGAGATGGTCGCATTTCTGCTCGACGGCAAACGTGCGGGGTTCATCACCGGCACGAATGTCGTTGTGGACGGCGGAATGACGCGAAAGATGATTTACGAGGAATAGCCGTTGGCCGGCCCTTCTTGGGAAGGCGAGGAATATTTATATTGCTCTTGGCGGCAAAGAGGGATTCGGATCCCCAGATTGGCGAGGCAGGGCGATGATATTTCGCCAGCTCTTCGACAGCGTCTCGGGCACCTACACTTACCTCCTGGCCAGCCGGCGCGGGGGCGAGGCGCTGATCGTCGATCCCGTGCTGGAAAAGGTCGACCGTTACCTCCAACTCGTGGACGAGCTCGATCTCAAGCTGGTCAAGGCCGTCGATACCCACCTGCACGCCGATCACATCACCGGGCTGGGTGCGTTGCGTGATCGCACCCATTGCGTGACGGTCATGGGTGAGCACAGCAAGGTCGATGTCGTGTCGATGCGGCTGCAGGAGGGCGACAAGTTGACGATCGAGGGCGTCGCGCTCGACGTGCTCTATACGCCTGGGCATACCGACGATTCTTACAGTTTCCTGATGGATGACCGGGTGTTCACCGGCGATACCCTGCTCATCCGCGGCACCGGGCGCACCGACTTCCAGAACGGCGACCCGCGCGCGCAATACGATTCGATCTTCAACAAGCTGCTGCGACTGCCCGACGACACCATGATTTTCCCGGCCCACGATTATAAGGGCGAAACCGTCTCGACCATCGGCGAGGAAAAGGCCTTCAACCCGCGTCTGCAGGTGAAATCGGTCGATCAATACGTCGAGCTGATGAACAATCTCAAGCTGCCCAATCCCAAGATGATGGATGTCGCGGTGCCGGCCAATATGCGCGTCGGCCTCGCCCAGGAGGAGATTGCGCGGCGGGGTTGGGCCGTGAGCGCCGCCGAAGCCCTGGCCCTCAACGGACGGCCCGACGTGACGCTGGTCGACTTACGGGAGCGGACGGAGCGCGAGAAATACGGCATCATCGCCGGATCATTGCACGCCCCCTACCCCGAGCTTGCGGCCAATGTCCGCCCAGGCGGCATGCTGCATGAGCTCGCCCGCGCCACGGGTAAGCGCATCGTCTTTTACTGCGCCTTCGGTGAGCGCTCAGCCATGGCGGTCCAGGCCGCGCAGGACGCCGGTCTCACATCAGCCTGCCACATCCAGGGCGGCATCGACGCCTGGAAACGCGCAAACGGGCCGCTCTTGCGCTAGACCCATCGGAGTCCCGCTCACGCGCGGCCTTCGCATAGTACGCGCGCGCTCAGCGCAAGATCTGGCTGAGAAACAGCTTGGTGCGCTCATGCCGCGGATGGCCGAAGAAGGCCTCGGGCTCGTCCATTTCGATGATCTGGCCGGCGTCCATCAGCACCATGCGGTTGGCGACCTGGCGCGCAAATCCCATTTCGTGGCTGACCACGACCATGGTCATGCCGTCGAGCGCGAGGCCGACCATGGTATCGAGCACCTCTTTGACCATTTCCGGATCGAGCGCGGAGGTCGGCTCGTCAAAGAGCATGATTTTCGGCTGCATGCACAGGGCCCGCGCGATCGCGACCCGCTGCTGCTGGCCACCGGAGAGTTGAGCCGGATATTTGTCCGCCTGCTCGGGAATGCGCACCCGCTGGAGAAAATGGCGCGCGATCTCGTCGGCCTGTTTCTTCGGGAGCTTGCGCACCCAGATCGGCGCCAGCGTACAGTTCTCGAGCACGGTCAGATGGGGAAACAGGTTGAACTGCTGAAACACCATGCCGACTTCGCGGCGGACCTCGTCGATCTTCTTGAGGTCCTCGGTCAGTTCCATGCCGTCGACGATGACCCGGCCGCGCTGCCAGTCCTCGATGCGGTTGATGCACCGAAGCAGAGTCGACTTGCCGCTGCCTGAAGGGCCGCAGATGACGACGCGCTCCCCTCGCATGACCTTCAGGTCGACGCCGCGCAGCACGTGAAAGCTGCCAAACCACTTGTCCAGGCCGACGATCTCGATCGCGGTCTCGTTCTGCGTTGTGCGCATATCGAGCGCGATAGGTCCGGCCGATCCGGCCGCGCTCGTACTTTCGCCTCGGTCGCCCAAGCTCTCCATCCTGTCTCAGCGCGGCCGCGCAGTGTTCAGACGTCGCTCCATGGATAGCGCGTAGCGCGACATTCCGAAGCTGACGAGGAAATAGATCATGCCGGCGAATGCGAACCCGGTGAATAGCGTTACCGGCGTCGCCCAGGCAGGATCGGCGAAGGCTGCCCGTAATTGCCCCAGCAAGTCGAAAATCGCGACGATCAGCACCAGCGTCGTGTCCTTGAACAACGCGATAAACGAATTGACGATACCGGGGATGACCAGCCGCAGCGCCTGCGGCAGGATGATGAAACCCATCGTGCGCCAGTAACCCAGGCCGAGCGCCGTCGCCGCCTCGAATTGCCCGCGCGGCATGGCCTGCAGCCCGCCGCGCACGACCTCGGCCATATAGGCTCCGGCGAACAGGACGACGCCGATCAGCACGCGCAGCAGCCCGTCGATCTTCCAATTGCCCGGAAGGAAGAACGGCAACATGTAGGTGGCAAAAAACAATACCGTGATCAGCGGGACGCCACGCCAGAACTCGATGAAGACGATGCAGGCCGTGCGGACGATCGGCAACGCGGAGCGGCGTCCAAGCGCCAGGAGGATGCCGAGCGGCAGCGAGAAGATGATGCCGGTGAACGAAATGACGAGTGTCACCAGGAGCCCGCCCCACAGGCGGGTTTCCACATGCGGCAAGCCGAACACTCCGCCGACCAGCAGGAAGAAGGCGAGGATCGGAAACACCCCGAAAAACAGGATCGCGTTGAGCGCCTTATGGGGGGCACGGGGAATAAGCAGCGGGACCAGCAGCATCGCGCCGAGCGCGTAGGTCAGATTGACCCGCCACTGTTCGCTTGCCGGATAGAAGCCGTACATGAATTGAGCGAACTTGGCCCGAACGAACGGCCAGCAGGCGCCGACCTCGCGCCCGACGGTTTCCGGCAGGCAATCGACGCGGCTGGTCCCCGTCCAGACCGCGTCGATGAGCAGAAACTTCACGGTTGGCCACACCAGGGCGGCAATGATGGCGCCGCTGACGAGCGTCAGGAGAGTATTGAACACGCCGTCGAACAGCCGTGCGCGGGCCCATGTCACCGCATCTGCGACCGGCAGCGGCGGCGGCTCGGGTTCGACCAGCGCACGGCGGATATAGGCGGGCTGCGACGTGCCGGTCATCACCGCTCCGCCATCCCGACATGGGCGTTGTACCAGTTCATCAGTCCGCTCGTGAGCAGTGAGATCGCGAGATACACCGCCATGGTGATGGCGATGATCTCGATGGCCTGGCCGGTCTGATGCAGCGTCGTGCCGGCGAACACCGCGAACAGGTCGGGATAGCCCACGGCGACCGCGAGCGAGGAGTTCTTGGTAAGGTTGAGATACTGATTGGTGAGCGGCGGCACGATCACCCGCAGCGCCTGCGGGACGACGATGAGCCGCAGCGCCGGCCCGCGCCGCAGGCCGAGCGCGGACGCCGCTTCGGTCTGGCCGCGCGGGATCGCAAGGATGCCGGCTCGCACGATCTCGGCGATGAAGGCGGCGGTGTAGGTTGTCAGCGCGAGGAGGAGGGCCACGAATTCCGGGAGCAGCCGAACACCGCCGACAAAGTTGAAGCCGCGAAGTTCGGGCTTCACGAAGGTGATCGGGAAGCCCGATGCAGCGAGGACCGCCAGCGGCAGTCCGAAGACCAGCGCCAAGCTGATCCACGACACCGGGAACTCGAGGCCGGTGCGGAGGCGCCGGCGCTTGGCCCAAAGACCAAGGATAAGGGCCGCGACCACGCCGGCTGCAAAGGTGACAAATACCCGGCCTGCGCCCTCCCCGGCCACCGGAGCCGGCACGATGATTCCGCGATTGTTGATGAAAATCCCGCCAATGAGCGAGATGCTTTGGCGCGGCCCCGGCAAGGTGCCCAGCACGGCGAGATACCAGAACAGGATTTGAAACAGGAGCGGCAGATTTCGGATCAATTCGACATAGCCCCCGGCCAGTCGCGCCACGAGCCAGTTGGGCGAGAGGCGTGCGATGCCGATGAAGAAGCCAAGGATGGTCGCGAGCACGATCCCAATCCCCGCGACCAACAAGGTATTGAGAAGGCCGACCAGGAATACGCGCCCGTAGCTATCCGACTCGTTATAGGGGATCAGCGAGACGTTGATGCCGAAGCCGGCGGTATTCTCGAGAAAGCCGAAGCCGCTGGTGATGTTTTGGGCGGCCAGATTGGCCTTGGCATTGAGCGCGAATTCGTACCCGAACCACAGCGCCGCCGTGAGCAAGACGACCTGGTAGAACAGGGCACGGACTTTCGGGCGATTGTAGAGGGCGACGCGTGGCGGAGCCGAAGCGCTATGCCGATCGACTGACACGAGAATGGCCCCTAACCCTCGTCCTGATCATCGAAGGCGGCAGATCCACGAAAGCGGTAAAATCAGCCTTTGCACCGTCACCATTGGGATGACCTGGCCGCCTGCTCGCGCGGACATGGCCCTCGTGATCACGGCGGCTTGGCGGCCGGTTGCTATCGACTCACCGCACCGGCGGCGCGTACTGAATGCCGCCCTTGGTCCAGAGCCGGTTGATACCGCGGCTGATGCCGAGCTTCGAGCCCGTTCCGACGTTGCGCTCGAACACCTCGCCGTAATTGCCGACCTGCTTGACGATACGGACGACCCAGTCCTTGCTCAATCCGAGCTGCTCGCCGAAGTTGCCCTCGACGCCCAGGAGCCGCCTGATCTCAGGTTGGTTGGACTTGAGGGCCTCGTCGACGTTCTTGGAGGAAATGCCGAGCTCTTCGGCATTGAGCATGGCGTAGAGCGTCCACTTGACCACGTCGAACCATTGGTCATCGCCATGACGCACCATCGGCCCGAGCGGCTCCTTGGAGATGATCTCCGGCAGGATGACGTGGTCATTGGCGTTGGTAAGCTTGAGCTTCTCCGCATAGAGCTGCGACACATCTGTGGTAAACACGTCGCAGCGGCCCGCTTCGTAGGCCTTGACGGTCTCGTCGGCGGTACCGAACGCAATCACCTCGTACTTCATGTTGTTGGCGCGGAAGTAGTCGGCGAGGTTGAGCTCGGTCGTGGTGCCGGTCTGGGTGCATATCGACGCCCCATTGAGCTCGAGCGCGGAATTGACCTTGAGCGCCTTGCGCACCAGAAAGCCCTGACCATCGTAATAGGTCACGCCGGCGAAATTGCCGTAGGAGACGTCGCGCGACAGCGTCCATGTCGTATTGCGCGACAACACGTCGATGTCCCCGGTCTTGAGCGGCTCGAACCGATCTTTCGCGGACAGCGGTGTGAACTTGACCTTGGTCGCATCGTTCAAGACCGCGGCCGCGATCGCCCGGCAGAAATCGACGTCGAAACCAGTCCAGGTGCCCTTGTCATCGGGACTGGAAAATCCAGGCAGGCCTTGACTGACGCCGCAAACCAGCGAGCCGCGGTCCTTCACCACCTTGAGCGTTTGGGCGGGCGCCGCCGTCACGGAAAAACCGAGCGCGAAGGTCGCACCGAAAAGAAGGATTGCGCGTGTCATGGAACAGCCTTTCATGGGACGGTCTTTTCACGTTTCGACCGCAACCTGCGTGAATTGGAAGGTATTTTTGAACGCTACTATTTTGATGCGCGCTGGCGTTCCCGGCCGGCGTCGCGTGCCCGCTGCAACCGCATGCGCCGGCCGCGCTGAGGTTCGATTGCCATCTCAGAACGATCGGGCACGGTGGTCAAGGGGTTGACGCTTGCGCGGCATAAGGTCAAGACCGAATGTCGCGGCATTGGCCGCTGCGCCCCACGCTGCGCGCGACCTCAAGCCCACGTTGAGAATGGAACCATGACCAAGACGACCGACGCGGACCCGGCGCATCCCGCCCTCAAACCGGCTACCCGGCTCGTGGTAGGCGGCCGCGATCCCGCCGCCAATCATGGTTTCGTCAATCCACCGGTGCACCACGTCTCGACGGTGCTCTATCCGACGGCCGAGGATTTCCTCGCTCGCCGCGCCCGCTACCTGTACGGACGCCGGGGCACGCCCACATCGGAGGCGCTCGAAGACGCGTTGCGCGCGCTCGAAGGTCCCGATTGCGCCGGCGTGGCGCTCCTGCCATCGGGGCTTGCGGCAATTTCGACTGCGCTCCTCGCGGTGCTCAACACGGGCGACCACCTGCTGGTCACCGACAGCGTCTACCAACCCACGCGCAAATTCTGCGACGGCATGCTCAAGCGTTACGGCGTCGCCACGACCTATTACGATCCGCTGATCGGGGGCGGCATCGCCGCGCTGATCAGGCCCAACACGCGTGCGGTGTTCGTGGAGGCGCCGGGCTCGCTCTCGTTCGAAATCCAGGATATTCCGGCCATCGCGGCCGCGGCCCACGCCAAGGGCGCGGTGGTGCTGATGGACAATACCTGGGCGACCCCGCTCTATTTTTCGGCCTTCGAGAAAGGGGTCGACATGTCGATCCAAGCCGCCACCAAGTATATCGGCGGCCATTCCGACCTGATGCTCGGCACCGTCTCGGCAAACAAGACGACCTGGGAGCCGCTGTCCGACACCGTGCATGCGCTCGGCCTCTGCGTCGGGCCCGATGACGTCTATCTCGGCCTGCGCGGGCTGCGCACGATGGGCGTACGGCTCGCGCAGCACTATCAGGCCGGGATGAAAGTGGCGCGCTGGCTCGGCGAGCGCCCCGAAATCGCGTGCGTGCTTCATCCGGCGCTGGAAAGCTGTCCCGGCCATGCCCTCTGGCGGCGTGATTTTTCGGGCGCAAGTGGCCTTTTCAGTATCGTGTTCAAGCCGGTCGCGCAGACCGCCGTCAACGCATTTCTCAACGAACTCACTTTGTTCGGCATCGGTGCGTCATGGGGCGGCTACGAAAGCTTGGCGATTCCCTTCGACTGCGCGCCCATCCGCACGGCGACGAAATGGGCGCCCGTCGGCCCCACAGTGCGCATCCACATCGGGCTTGAGGAGGTCGACGATCTCATCGGCGATCTGGAGCGCGGCTTCGCAGCATTCGCCGCGGCGCGTTAGAAGCATGATCCCGGATTTGTGAAGCGATTCGCTCTATTGCCGCGAATTGCGACGTTTCCCCTGCCCGGGCCCCTTCGCCAGGCGTCAATGCGCTTTGATATTGGAAGCCCGGATGACGCGCGCCCAGGTCTCGGATTCTGCCCGTGCTCGCCGGGCGAACTCCTCGGGAGCGCTGGCCACCGGTTCGAAGCCCAGCGCAGCCAGCCGCTCCTGGATGTCGGGAAGCGCG
>DASSJW010000263.1:0-2394 GCA_035690995.1 Xanthobacteraceae bacterium | reverse complement strand
GGGGCCCGACCACGATCCGGAATTCCGCGTCACGGTGGAGCTTCCCGACCTTGCGCCGGCGGAGGGGCTTGGCCGCTCCAAGCGTTCGGCGGAGCAGGCGGCCGCGGCCGCCATGCTGACGCGCGCCGGCATTGATGCGGGCCGCGTCGATGGCTGAGGGCAAACGCCGCGGCGTGCGCCCGGGCGCCACCGAAGACCCCGGCGGGGCGGTGGCGTCTCTTGCTGCCGTTTCCCCTCTTACCGCCGCGCAGGAAACGCCAACCCGCTGCGCCTTCATTGCCCTCATCGGCGCGCCCAATGTCGGCAAATCCACGCTGATCAACGCGCTCGTCGGCAGCAAGGTGGCGATCGTATCCCACAAGGTGCAGACAACGCGCGCGCTGCTGCGCGGCATCGCGATCGCGGACGGCTCGCAGCTGGTCTTCATCGATACGCCGGGTATCTTCGCGCCGAAGCGCCGGCTCGATCGCGCCATGGTGACGAACGCCTGGGCCGGGGTTCACGACGCCGACATTGCCGCCGTGCTGATCGATGCCGTGCGCGGTCTGGACGACGAGGCGGATTTGATTTTCGCGCGGCTCGCGGAGATCCGTCAGCCTAAAATCCTGCTGATCAACAAGGTCGATCTGGTCGACAAGTCGGCGTTGCTTGCCATCGTCAAGGCAGCCAACGAGCGTGTTGCGTTCGCCGCGACCTTCATGATCTCGGCGCTCACCGGGGACGGCGTCGCCGACGTCAAGCACTGGCTTGCCGTGCACGCGCCGGCGGGACCGTGGCACTATCCCGAGGATCAGATCACCGACGCGCCGTTGCGCCAGCTGGCGGCCGAGATCACGCGCGAGAAGCTCTATCTGCGCCTGCACCAGGAACTGCCATATCAATCCACGGTCGAGACGGAATCGTGGAAAGAGCTCCGGGATGGCTCGACCCGAATCGAACAGACGATTTACGTCGAGCGCGAAAGCCAACGCAAGATCGTGCTCGGCAAAGGCGGCCAGACCATCAAGGCGATCGGCGCGGATGCGCGGCGCGAGATCGCCGACATGATCGAGACGCCCGTTCACTTATTTTTGTTCGTCAAGGTGCGCGAGCATTGGGCCGACGATCCGGAGCGCTATCGCGAGATGGGGCTTGAGTTTCCGAAAGCATGATCCGCAAAGCTTGCAGACTTTTCGGCTAAGATCCTGCGAGCGGACACAGTCTTTTCGGTTAAGATCATGCGGGCAACGAGAGCGTGATCCCGGATTTTCGGATGGGGTTGCGCGACCGACGAACATTCTAGGGAACCGCGATGCAGTGGACCGACGAGGGCATCGTGCTGGGCACCAGGCGCCACGGGGAGGCCAATGCCATCCTCGAGCTGATGACCTGCGCGCACGGCCGCCATCTCGGGCTGGTTCGGGGAGGGGCGGGCTCGCGGCTGCGCCCGGTGCTGCAGCCGGGCAACCGCATCAGTTGCACCTGGAGCGCGCGGCTCGATGAGCATCTGGGTCACTATGCGGTCGAGGCGCTCGATGCGCGCGCAGCGTCGTTCCTGCCGGTGTCGTACGCCCTCTACGGCATCACGCATCTCGCCGCGCTCTGCCGCATGCTGCCCGAGCGCGATCCGCATCCGCAGATCCATGCCGCGCTCGAGGAGGTGCTTGATCGGCTTCTCGATCCGCACCATGCCGGGCCCAGCGTGGTGCGGTTCGAATTTCAGCTTCTCGCCGAGCTTGGGTTCGGCCTCGATCTGGCGACCTGCGCCGTAACCGGAGAAAATAAAGAGCTCGTCTACGTTTCGCCGAAATCGGGACGGGCGGTCTCGCGGGAGGCGGGCGAACCATGGAAGCACAAGCTGCTGGTACTGCCGGCTTTCCTCCACCAGGCATTCGCGGACGATCCATCGCTGCAGGACGTCGCCGATGGCTTCGCGCTGACCGGCTTCTTCCTGCTGCGCCACGTCCAGGAGCCACGCGGGCTCGGCCTGGCCGATGCGCGCGCGAATTTCATTGCCGCGCTCCGGCGCGAGGATCGCCCGGCGCTGGCGGCCGGATGAAACGAACGGGCCGGACGCCTCTGGGCGTCCGGCCCGTCGTCAGCCGTCACTACCACCAGCGACGATGATAGCGATGCCGCCACCAATGCCAGTGGTGGTACCGGCGCCAGTACACCTGCTCGACCCCCGGATTGAGGTAGGCAGCCTGGCCGATGACCTCGCCGTTGGCGGGCGCGGCCAAGGTCGGCGAGGTGCCGGCCAGGCCGATGCCCAACGCCACGAGTGCTGGAATGAAGATTGCGCGCATTCTACTCTCCTCTGGTCCAAGAGAGGCGCCGACCGAGCGTCTCCCGCGATCTGACGTTTGGTGACCGCGTAGCTGCGGTCCGAGTTCCGGCCGTCGGCGCCGCGCGTTC
>DASSJW010000262.1:0-2395 GCA_035690995.1 Xanthobacteraceae bacterium | reverse complement strand
GTGCGCCGCTATTCCGACCACGTGCTCGATCTGTTCAGTCCCGACCGCGTCATGGCGGCCAGCAACTGGCCGGTGATCCTGCTTGGGGCGAGCTATGTCGAAACCTGGAGCGGCCTCACCGACCTGGTCGCGGAACTGTCTCCGGATGAGCGCAGGGCGGTGCTCGGCGCGACCGCCAAGCGCATCTACGGACTATGAGCGTGACCTGCGCAACGCGCTCAGTGTCTTACATACCACGCGCTTGCTGGATGCCGCTCACGCGGGAAATCACGCGGTTGTAGGCAAAGTCTGTTGCCGCCGGCAGTCACTACCGCTGCGCGGTGAAGATCGCTTTTGGAATCATGCCGTGGATGCCCTTGGTGCCATCCACGACCTGGGTGACGTGGTAGTCCACGGCAACGCTCGCGATCATGTAAGCTTCCTCGCGCGTCAAGTTCGGGAAGCGCTTGGTGATGAAGTCGATGGTCTCGCGCACCGCGATCTTCATCGCTTCTTCGAGATTGGGGTTAAGCCCCATCACGATCCAGTGCGTGGGGGTCTCGGCCCGCGGCCAGACCAGCTTCATGTCCTTGCGCACGATGAACTGGAATTTGCCCCGCAATCCGGTCTCGATCGCGGTCAGATCCACCTCGCCGTGACCTTGCGCGGCGTGCGCATCGCCGGCCGAGAACAGCGCGCCCGATGCATGGACCGGCATGAACAGGGTCGTGCCTGCGATCAGGTCCTTGTTGTCCATGTTGCCGGAGTGGACGCCGGGCGGGCCGCTGCTGATACGGCCCATCGACGGATCCGGCGCCACACCCATGGTGCCGAAGAACGGCCGGTCGACCGGCACGACCACTCCCTTGGCCACTTGCGCGGTCTTGGCTTGGCGGTCGATCGGAATGATGCGCGACCACAGCGCGGTGAATTCGTCGGGCAGCGCCCCGGTATAGGACCGCTGGCGGTTGAATCCCCAGTCGAGCGCGAGAGCGACGTCGAGGATGCGCACTTCGAGCACGTCGCCCGGCTCCGCGCCCCGGATTTCGATCGGCCCGGTCAAGATATGCGGGCCGGGGCCACGGTCCTTCACTTCGCCGTAGATGTCGCGCTGGTATTGCGGGACGGCGCCGGTGGGTACGACGCCGGATCGGTCGACGACAGCCGGGACGATGGACGCCGCACTTTCGATGGTGACAATGTCGCCGGAATCGATGGTCAGCACCGGCTTCACGGTGGCGAGAAAGTAGCCGATGTGCACCGTTTTCGGGCTGGGCATGAGCGTGTGCTCGGCGGCGCGCGGCGCAGAGATGCCCGCGGCCGTGACGAACAACAGCGCGCCGGCGATGGCGCTTGACGCGCGCAGGTTGCCGATACTGCGAACCGGAGAAGGGCGGAGCATCAAATATCTCCTCGAGGCGGAATGAAGGGACCGCGGAAAGCGTATGGGGAACGATCGGCGATGTAAATGACGAGAAGGATTCAGCGCGTCAGTGCGCGCGGAGCGGCTTGCCAGTCGACCCCGAGCGCGGCGGTGGTGGGAAAGATCAACGACTTGATGACGACCGGAACGGCGCCGGAGTTCGGCAGCATCGCGCCGATGTCGATGTAGTCGAATTCCTTGAGCTCGAGGCCGTCGATGGAGACGATGGCGTTGTCGAGCTGCATTTCCTCACGCAGATGAATGCCCATGAGGCCGCCGACGTCGCCATCGCCCGCCAGCACCAGCGGATGACCTTCCGCAAGCACCGGGGCGAGGCCGTCGGCCACCCCCTGGCAGAATGCGTCGAGGCGCTGGAACGTCGCCGAGCCGCGCCAGGGCACGAACACCGCCACCGGCGTATCGCCCTGATCGAGGTCGAGGCGCTTGATCACCGATCTGATCACCTCGGCCACGGCGGCGGAGTCGATATCATCGCCTTCGAGCGCGAAGGCCGGCGCGATGACAGGCACATTGCGCAACGGTAGTGCCTCCAGCGGCGACACGTAGATGGTGCTGCCGCTCACCTGCGTGGTGTATTGCGATGCGCCGATGACAGTGGCGCGGATGCCTTCGCTCGCCCGTTCGAGCGTGGGCCCCCAGGACGCGGCGCGGGTGCGGATTTCCTGTGCCAGCAGCACGCCGAGATCGCCGTAGGTCTGGGCCTCGCGGCCGTAGATGTATTCGGACACGCCGCCGGAGAAGGTGACCTGAGCGATCTCGGCGCCCGCCGACAACGGGTCGAGGCGCAGAAGTCCCACCCCGCCGGCCGCGGGCGATCCACCGTTCATGGCCTCGAACAGCCGGTCCGCCATCCCCGCCGCCAGGGCGCGCGCGGTCTCGGCTGAAAGCGGGGCGCCGAGTTCGAGGGTGACGCCGAGGTCGGCGGCGAAACGGCGGCCGGCTTCCTCGATGCGAACGATGCGTCCCTCCGGG
>DASSJW010000261.1:0-3636 GCA_035690995.1 Xanthobacteraceae bacterium | reverse complement strand
ACCATGGACTCGGCGCGCAATCGAACCGAGAGCCGCGGGGCGCATGCGCGCGAGGACTTCCCCGATCGCGACGACAAGAACTGGATGAAGCACACGTTGGCCTGGATGGACCCGAAGGGCGTCGTCACCATCGATTACCGGCCGGTGCACGCCTATACGCTCACCAACCAGGTGTCGTATATCGAGCCCAAGGCAAGGGTCTACTGACGAGCGCGCGAGACGCGGGAAGGCACAGATCGTAATGGCCCAATTCACCCTGCCCAAGAACTCCAAGGTCACCGAAGGCAAGACCTGGGCGTATCCGAGCGGCGCGCATGACGTGCGCGAGTACAAGATCTACCGCTGGAATCCGGACGACGGGAAGAACCCGCGCATGGATACCTACTACGTCGACTGCGGCGATTGCGGTCCGATGGTTCTCGACGCGCTGATCTGGATCAAGAACAACATCGATCCCACGCTGACCTTCCGGCGCTCCTGCCGCGAAGGCGTTTGTGGATCGTGCTCGATGAATATCGATGCCACCAACACGCTCGCCTGCACCAAGGCGATGGCGGATATCAAGGGTGCGGTGAAGATCTATCCGCTCCCGCACCAGCCGGTGGTGAAGGATCTGGTGCCCGATCTCACCAATTTCTATGCCCAGCACGCGGCGATCGAGCCGTGGCTGCAGACAACGTCGCCGACGCCGCAAAAGGAGTGGAAGCAGAGTCACGCGGATCGCCAGAAGCTCGACGGTCTCTACGAGTGCATCCTGTGCGCGTGCTGCTCGACCGCGTGCCCGAGCTATTGGTGGAACAGCGAACGGTTCCTCGGACCGGCCGCCCTGCTGCAGGCCGACCGCTGGCTGCAGGACAGCCGCGATGAGGGAACCGGCCACCGCCTTGATAATCTCGAGGATCCGTTCCGGCTCTACCGCTGCCACACCATCATGAACTGCACCAAGGCGTGCCCCAAGAGCCTCAACCCGGCCGAGGCCATTGCCGAGATCAAGCGCATGATGGTCGAGCGGCAGGTCTGATCCGCGCTTGGCTTGCTTGGCGCGGCAGCATCTGTCGTGGTCCCAGGCATGCGGTCTTGGGCCTAGCCGCGATCGCGCCCAGGAGTAGCATGGCGGCACGCGGTGCCATCCCCGGCGGCTGCTACCGGCCGGATTGGGATAGAGGGGGTGCGCACGCGCGCCGATCCGCCACCAGGCGGGCTGATCAACCGGGGTTGCGCGATGCTCGTTCCGCCGCTGTCGATGCCGGCCTGTCCGGCAATTTCGCTACTGGCATTGTTGCTCTGCGCCGATTTGGCCTACGCCCAGGAGACGTCCTTCGGCCAGCGCCTATACCAGGACAAGGCGGACTGCCAATTCTGCCATGGCGTGAACGGCGACGGCCGCGGCGATCCGCGCTCGCCGGGCAAGGCGCCGGATTTGCACCAGACCCGGCTCGATCGCGAGCAACTGATCGAAGTGATCGCCTGCGGCCGGCCCGGCTCCGAAATGCCGCACTTCGACAAATATGCCTATGAGGCCAAGGACTGTTACGGCCTCTCCGCCGAGGAACTCGGCAAGAACGTGCCGCCCGATCCGCACTCGACCAGCCTGAACAAGCGTGAAATCTCAGCGCTGGCGGACTTCATCCTCGCGACCTTCGTGGGGAAGTGAGAGCTCTGGTCGGGCCGCGCTTTCCGCTGTCATCGCCCGCGCAGACGGGCGATCCAGTATCAACGGCCTTGTTACCTGACGAGCGCGCGCCCTTCGTTCGGGGGGGTGCCGAATACTGGATGCCCGCTTTCGCGGCCATGACAAGTCATGTTGTGGCTCGCTTGCGCTACCTGCCCTGCACCAAATCGAAGCGCACCGAACTTTCGAACTGTCCCGCCGTCTCGCGGCCGGTGCGCGGATCGAACTGGCTCTGGCCGGCCTTGCGCAGATGCCGCGTCGTGAGCGAGGCGGTGGTCCTCGCGTCGATGTCCTTGCGGCATCGCTCCTTCACGAAGATACCCTCGACCGGCGTTTCTCCGTCCTCGGGCGGCAGGCTTTCGCACGCCCAGCCGTCGCGACCGAAGCGCGCGGTGAGAAAGTTGCGCAGGAGATAGGCCTCGTCACGATTCTGCGTGTCGCCGCGGGGGTCGCTGACAAGGCGGATGCCGCGCAGCGTGCCGCCCTCGTCGATCAAGGCCGAGACGGTGACGGGAAAACCATAGGTCTTGGTGCCGGAATATTGCTCCATCTGCGGCAGCAGGTTGTTGGCCTTGGCCCAATATTCGAGCTCGTCGTCATAGCGGAAATAGACTTCGCGCAGCCCGCTCGGCTCCGGACGGCAGCGCCGGACTTCGCGCCAGCCGGTCAGCGGCGTCGACGGCGGCCCGCCATTGGTGCCGCAGGCGTAGTCGACGAACGCGTCGGGTAATTGTTCGGCCTGCGCTCCGAGCGGCAGGTCCCAGACTTCCAGCCGCGTCGGTCGGTCATCCGTGCGACCGCCCGTCGCTGCAAAGGCCAGCGACGCGCACGCCACCAAAGCTACGGTGAGACTCGGAAGGAGGCTTGCGCAACCCCGAGCGGGATGGCGCGGCATGGTGAGGCGATCCGGCATGGGCGAGGAGCGTAAGCGGTCCCCGCTCCCTTCTCAACGCCGGGGCAAGAGGCATTGGCCGGCGTCCTTCGGTCTCGCTCTGGTGTCCCGGGGGAAACATGTCATGATACGCGACACGATGAATGTGCGGATGATCCGGCGTCGCTGTTTCAGGTTTGCGGTATCGCCGCTGCTGGTGCTCTGCCTGTGGCTGCCGGGCTATCCGACATTGGCCCAAACCGCAGACGCTTTTCTCGCGGGCCATACCAAGGCCTGCCCGGACTGCGCGCTCGAGCGGGCCCCGCTGAAGCGACGCGACCTGTCGGAGGCGGATCTGTCGGGCGCCAATCTCGTGGGGGCGGTGTTGCATCGGGCGCGCCTGATGCGGGCGAAATTCACCAACGCCAATCTGACCGATGCGAATCTCAACAAGACCGACCTGAAGAACGCATCGCTGGCGCGCGCGAAGCTCGAACGTGCGATGCTGTATGAGGCGGATTTGAGCGCGGCGGATTTGAGCGGAGCGAACCTGACCGAAGCCAAGATGCAAAAGGCGCGGCTGGTCCGGGCCAAGCTCGACGGCGCCCAGATGCCCGAAGCCATTCTCACCGGCGCGCGGCTCGACGACGCGTCGCTGCGCGGAGCAAACCTGAGCGCGGCAAATCTGGTGGAGGCCACGCTGCGCCGGGCCAATCTCGAGGGCGCCAACCTCAACAATGCCGGACTGGTGGATGCCGCATTGCGCGAGGCCAATCTCAAGGGCGCCAATCTTTCCGAGGCGGATCTGTTCGGCGCCGACTTGAGCGGCGCCAATCTTGCGGGCGCCGACCTCTCGGAGGCGCGCTTGTCGCGCGCTATCCTCACCGGCGCCGTGCTCGACGGTGCCAATCTCAGAGGTGCGCTCATGCCGGACGGCAGCGTGCACGACTGAGAGGCTTGCGTGCCACTTGGATCGGAAGCTTCGTCGGCTTATTGCATTGACGCGTTTTCTGCGGCGACCCGGTTCCCGCTTCGCCGGAACGGAGACATCCATGCCCAGGGGGATCCGTCGGGTGGTTACCGGCCATAACGC
>DASSJW010000260.1:0-2823 GCA_035690995.1 Xanthobacteraceae bacterium | reverse complement strand
GGTTACGGACGCCTGGTGCTCAAGAGCCGCGAGCGCCCATTCGCCGGCGCGCAAGTCGGCCTCGACGAGGCGCAAGCGCTCACGCGCGTATTGAAGACCGACTTCGCGCTGGAGCGGATCACCGTGGCGTCGCCGGCCGAGGTCGCGCCCGCGGTGGTGCAGGCGAGGGACACCCGGGGGATTCATTTCTTCATCGTCGATGCGCCGGCGGAGGCGTTCAAGCCGTTGGCCGACTCGGTTCGCGGTCGCGACGTTCTCATCTTCAACCCCACAGCGGCAGACGACGCGTTGCGGCGCGACGTCTGCTCGGCGCAGTTCGTGCATACCCTGCCGAGCCTGGCCATGGCCATGGACGGGCTCGTGCAGTATCTCGTCTCGCGCAAATGGAGCAATCTCCTGGTTTTCGAGGGGCCGCTTCCGGCGGATGCCGTCATGGCCAAGGCGTTCGAGAATTCGGCGAAGAAATTCGGCGCGCGCATCGTTGCGCGCCAGCAATTCAAGCCCGGTACCGACCCGCGCGAGCGAGAGAAAAACGATCCGGCCCTGCTCAGCGCCATCAACCGCGATTATGACGTGGTGTTCGTGGCCGATCACGCCTTCGATTTTGCCCGCCAGGTGCCGTACCACACCGTGCGGGCCCGGCCCGTGGTCGGCAGCATTGATCTCGAAGCCACCGCCTGGCACTGGACCTGGGAACACAACGGCGCGCCGCAGGTGAACTCGCGTTTCCAGAAGCTCACCGCCGGTCGCCACATGGAAGGCGCCGACTGGGCCGCGTGGATTGCGGTCAAGATGGTGCTGCAGGCGACGTTGCGCACGCGCTCGGTGGAGTTCAATAAGCAGCGGAAGTTCATTGTCGACGAAGGCACCTTCGACGGCAACAAGGGGCTCGCCGTCAGTATACGGCCGTGGGATCACCAGTTGCGTCAGGCGGTCCTGCTGGCGGCGCCCTACTCCGTGGTCGCGCGCGCGCCGGTGGAGGGCTTTCTCCACAAGACCAACGATCTCGACACCCTCGGTGACGACGAACCGGAGACGCCTTGCCACTTGAACAAGTGAGCCACGAGGAAACTGTCGTCCGATGCAAGCTGGAACGATATTTCAGAGACGGTGATCTTGGATTCCCGCAATGGCGGGTGTGACGATCCGAAGTCGTGACGGCTATCGCAAAACAGGGTTAAAGCCATGCAGATCGCTCATGCCGCCCGAGCCCTGCGCGCCCTCACAACGCGGGAAATCATCAAATTCGTGCAGCAGCGCGGGCGGCTCTTATCGGCGTTGGTCCGCCCACTGATGTGGCTCGCGGTGTTCGCCGCCGGCTTCTACAACGTGTTCGGCGTCTCGATCATCCCGCCCTACAAGACGTACGTCACCTATCAGGTCTACATCGTGCCGGGGCTGCTGGGGATCATCCTGCTGTTCCACGGCATGCAGTCCTCGCTGTCCATGGTTTATGACCGTGAGATGGGCGTTATGCGGCTTCTGCTCACGGCGCCGTTGCCACGCTGGGTGCTGCTCGCGTGCAAACTCGTCGCCGGCACGGCGCTGTCGGTGATCACCTGCTACGTCTTCCTCGCCGTCTGCATCCTGTTCGATGTGACCTTCGATTGGAGCGGTTGGCTCTACGTGCTGCCAGCTCTCATCGTCTCCGGATTGATGCTCGGGGCGCTGTGGCTGTTTCTTTCGGTCTATATCCGGCAAGTCGAGAATTTCGCCGGCGCGATGAATTTCGTGATGTTCCCGATGTTCTTCTTTTCGTCCGCGCTCTATCCGCTTTGGCGACTGCGCGAGGGCGGCTCGGAGTTTCTCTACCTCGTATCGCTCGCCAATCCCTTCACCTATGCGGTCGAATTGATCCGGTTCGCGCTCTACGGCATGTTCGAGCCGACATCCGCGCTGGTCGTCGTCGCGTCGACGGTGCTGTTCTTTCTGCTGGCGGTCAAAGGCTACGATCCACAGCGCGGCATGTTCCGCCGCACCGTACAGCCGGTTTGAGTCCTCAATTCCGCTGCCATCGTCCGCGGAGGGTGGACGATCCAGTCATTAGCGAGGCCGATGGAACGCATCGTCCTGGGTGGTCCTGGTCCCGGTGAGGGACTCCTGGATGCCCACTTTCATGGACGCGACGTTCACAGATACGCCTGATTGATCCGTTTCGCGATCTCCTCGCGGATGACGGCGATCTCCTGTGGGGTGCGTAGCGTGCGGGGGCGCGTGACCGCCACATCGGCGAGCACCCGCGCAGGACTGAGCGAGAGCAGGAGCAGCCGGTCGGCAAGGCCGATCGCTTCTTCGACGTTATGCGTCACCAGCAGTGTGGTGACGGGACGGCTGTTGACGAGCTCGGCAAGTTCATCGCGCAGTCGCGCCGCCAGCGCGTCATCGAGCGACACGAACGGTTCATCGAGCAGGAGAAGATCGGGCTCGACCGCGAAGGCGCGTGCCAGCGCCACCCGCCGGGCGAGCCCGAGCGAAAGCTCGCCAGGATAATGGTCGCGATGGGCCGCAAGGCCCAGCGTCTGGAACAGCGTGTCGAGGCCGGCATCCGTCGCCTTCGGCGCGGCGAGCCGGACATTCTGCTCGACGGTGCGCCATGGCAGCAGGCGAGGCTCCTGGAACACCATGCCGAGCATGCCATGCGCGGGTAGCGCCACGTTGCCCTCGAAGTCGTCGTCGAGCCCAGCGATGATCCGCAACAGGGTGGTCTTGCCACAGCCGGAGGGACCGACCAGCGCGGCCACCTCGCCCCCGGCGAGGCTGAACGCAAGCTCGCCGAGGACCTGGAGCTGGTCTCCCGACGCCGCCCGGTAGGATTTTTGCTTG
>DASSJW010000259.1:0-10125 GCA_035690995.1 Xanthobacteraceae bacterium | reverse complement strand
GGCATCAACATCCGCGCCATCACCACCTCCGAGATCAAGTTCTCGCTGCTGATCGACGCCAATTACACTGAACTTGCGGTACGCACGCTGCACTCGCTCTATGAATTGGATAAATAACATCACGCGGCCCCGCATGCGACTTGTACGGGGTGGGTCTTTTCTATCGGGCTGGTGCCTTACAAATACATGTCCACGGCTCAGACCATTTCCTATGCCCAACGGTTCGAGGACCTTTACCTCATGCGCTGCTTCGGCGGCCGCGCTGAAGGGTTCTATATCGACATCGGCTCCGGCCACCCGGTCTACGACAACATGTCGTTCGCGTTCTATCTCAAGGGATGGAGCGGCGTTACCGTTGAACCGAATCCCTGGCTCGCGCGCCTGAGCCGGGCAGTGCGACCGCGCGATCGGCATCTCGAGACCCTCGTCGGCGCGGCGGCGGGCGAAGCAACCTTCTACGTCGTGAACGACTTCCACGGCCTCTCGACCATGATCGAAGGCCATGCCCGCATGGCGCAAAGCCAGTTCGGAAAGGCTTCGAAAGCCATTGTCGTTCCGGTGACGACGCTCGGAGAATTGTGCGAACAGCACGCGCCCCGCACATTCGACTTCCTCAAAGTCGACGTTGAAGGGGCCGAACAGGACGTGCTGCTCAATGGCGATTGGCGGAACTACCGGCCGAAGGTGGTGGTGGTCGAAGCGCTCGCACCTTATACGCTGGCGCCGGCCTGGGCGGGGTGGGAACCGTTTCTCGCGATGCACGGGTATCGTTACGTCTGGTTCGACACTCTCAACCGCTATTACCTCGCCGAAGAGGCGCAAGAGCTGACGCGCTGTTTCGAAACCGCCCCGGCCGCCTTCGACCAGGCCTGTCAATTCCGCAACGTCAAGCCGGCGCTGGCCGACGAGGGGCACCCCGATCATGGGCTGGCGAGCCTCCTGGCTGGCAGCGTCATGACGCACCTGCCGCTCCTCGAGCGCGACCTCCTCCTCGAGCTTCTCACCCACGATATTCCCTCTTCGGTGCTCGAAATGCCTGCCGGCGCGGATGATCTCGAACGGGCCATCGAGCGGCTGTTGGGGCCAAATGCGGGGGTATCGAGGGAGAAGCTGAAACTGCCCCCCGCCCCGCGGCTGCGCGACGTCTACGCCGCGCTCATCGACGGCGACGAATTCCGCGCCGCCTGCGGTCGCATTTCGGCGAGCTATGCTTGGTAAGGTGGCGTTCTGAACGCTTTGGCTTGCCCGGGCCACGCTGCATTCGCTATACGGCTTGATGGATTGTAGCCGCTGCGGACGCCCGGACCCGGCGGGTACCATTTCCTGACTTTCGTCGAGCCGCGGGCGAACAGCCCCCGGCCGGATGGGCTTGCCCGAGGGATCACGTCATGCGTGGCGCGCTCGGCGGTCCGCGCGTGCTGTTGCGCCGGCTTCGCGAGGTGATGGCGGAGCAGGTCAGCGCGCAGGAGCGCCTGGACAAGATCGTGGTGCTGATCGCTGCCAATATGGTGGCGGAGGTCTGCTCCGTCTACGTACTGCGCGTGGACGGCACGCTAGAGCTGTACGCCACCGAAGGCCTCAACAAGGAGGCCGTGCACCAGACCGTACTGCGTTCGGACGAAGGCCTGGTCGGCCTGGTCGCGAGCGAAGCCAATCCGATCAACCTGTCGGAAGCCCAGAACCATCCGGCCTTCTCGTATCGCGAGGAGACCGGCGAAGAGATTTACCATTCCTTCCTGGGCGTGCCGGTCTTGCGCGCCGGCAATACGCTCGGCGTGCTGGTGGTGCAGAACCGGGCGCGTCGCACCTACACCGAGGAGGAAGAGGAGGCGCTGCAGACCACGGCGATGGTGCTCGCCGAGATGATCGCCTCGGGCGAATTGTCGGCCATCGCAAAGCCCGGCGCCGAGCCCGCCGCCCGCCGCCCGCTGCAGCTCACCGGCATGGCGCTCAACGACGGCATCGCGCTCGGTCACGTGGTGCTGCACGAGCCGCGCGTCGTCATCACCAATTTCATCGCCGACGATGTTCCGAAAGAGTTGAAGCGGCTCGAAGCAGCGGTCGAGACCATGCGGTCGGATCTCGACGTGCTGCTCGAGCGCGGCGAGGTCGCCGACGGCGGGGAGCACCGCGATGTGCTCGAAGCCTATCGCATGTTCGCCTACGACCGCGGGTGGGTGCACCGGCTGGAAGAAGCCGTGGCCACCGGGCTGACCGCCGAAGCTGCGGTCGAGCGCGTGCAGTCGGACACCCGCGCGCGCATGCTGCGCGCAACCGACCCTTATCTGCGCGAACGCCTGCATGACCTCGATGAGCTCGCCAACCGGCTGATGCACCAGTTGCTCGGCCAGGACTACGCGCCGTCGCGCGACCGGCTGCCGGAAAACGCCATTCTCGTGGCCCGCTCCATGGGGCCGGCGGCCCTGCTCGACTACGATCGCAAGCGTCTACGCGGCCTCGTGCTCGAGGAAGGCGGACCCAATTCGCATGTGGCAATCG
Organism: Xanthobacteraceae bacterium; assembly: GCA_035690995.1. Taxonomy (GTDB): domain Bacteria; phylum Pseudomonadota; class Alphaproteobacteria; order Rhizobiales; family Xanthobacteraceae; genus VAZQ01. The sequence goes on along the minus strand of DASSJW010000259.1, from coordinate 7,626 downwards.
TCGCCCGGGCGCTTGGCATTCCCGCCGTGGGCGAGATCGCCAATGCCACGGGCGTCGCCGACCCCGGCGACGCCATCATCGTCGACGGCTCGACCGGCGACGTGCACGTGCGGCCGTCGCCCGACATGGAAGCAGCGTATATCGAACGGGTGCGGCTGCGCGCCCGCCGGCAGCTGCAATACCTGGCTCTGCGCGACAAGCCGTGCCTGACCAAGGACGGCCAGAAGATCGCGCTCATGATCAATGCCGGCCTGGCCGTCGACCTACCGCATATCGAGGAGACCGGCGCGGCCGGGATCGGCCTGTTTCGGACCGAGTTGCAGTTCATGGTGGCGGCCACGCTGCCCCGGACCGCCGAGCAGTTCGCGCTCTATCGCGCCGTGCTGGATGCCGCCGGCGACCGGCCGGTGACATTCCGCACCCTCGACATCGGCGGGGACAAGGTGTTGCCCTATATGCGCAATGTCGAGGAGGAGAACCCGGCTTTGGGCTGGCGTGCGATCAGGCTCGGACTCGACCGGCCGGGACTGCTGCGCAGCCAGATCCGCGCGCTGCTGCGGGCCGCGGGCGGGCGCGAGCTGAGAGTCATGTTTCCGATGATCGCCACCGTCGAGGAGTTCGACGAGGCCAAGTCCCTGGTCGAGCGCGAGCTCACCCACCTGCGCCGGCACAGTCACAAGCTGCCGGAGCGGGTCGAGGTCGGCACGATGCTGGAGGTCCCGTCCTTGCTCTACCAGCTCGACGAGCTGCTCCGACGCGTGGATTTTCTCTCCGTCGGTTCCAACGACCTCGTCCAGTTCTTCTACGCCGCCGACCGCGGCAATGCGCGCGTCGCCGATCGTTTCGATGCGATCTCGGCGCCGATGTTGCGTGCGCTCAAGGCCATCGCGGACCAGGGACGGGTCCATGCCAAGCCGGTGACGCTGTGCGGGGAACTCGCCTCGAAGCCGATCGGAGCGCTGGCACTGGTCGCGATCGGCTACCGCTCGCTCTCGCTCTCGCCGTCCGCGGTCGGCCCGGTCAAGGCCATGTTGCTGGATCTCAATGCCCGCAAAGCGGCAGCCCTGATCCAGCCCCTGATCGACTGTGCGGCCGGCAGCGTCCCGATCCGCGAGCGCCTCAAGGCGTTTGCCACGGAGGAAGGGCTGCAGCTTTGATGCGCAAACGATTTGTATCGGCCGCTCCGGGCCGAGAAGCAGCGCGGTGTCTACGACCTCGGCGTGTCGAGTCGAGGTGACGATGGTTCCTGAGCAAAAACTCGATGCACTGCTCGCGCGCCACAAAGCGATCGAAAGCGAGCTCGCCACTCAAGTGACGCCTGAGACCTATGTGAAGCTCTCGCGTGAGTTCGCCGAACTCGGTCCCGTGGTCGAGACGGTGCGCAACTATCGCAACGTGGTTTCCGAGATCGCGGGTCTCGATGCGCTCATCGCGGACTCCTCCACCGATGCGGAAATGCGCACGATGGCGGCTGCCGAGAAGCCGCAGCTCGAGCAAAGGCGTGCCGCGCTCGAGCAGGAAATCAAGCTTGCTTTGCTTCCGAAAGATGCAATGGACGAGCGCAACGTGATCCTCGAAATCCGCGCGGGAACGGGAGGCGATGAGGCTTCGCTGTTTGCCGGCGACCTGTTCCGCATGTACGAGCGCTATGCGGCCAAGCAGGGCTGGAAAGTCGAAGTGATCTCCGCCAGCGAAGGCACGATGGGCGGTTACAAGGAGATCGTAGCGGAAATCCGCGGACGCGGTGCGTTCGCCAAGCTCAAGTTCGAATCCGGTGTCCACCGCGTGCAACGCGTGCCCGACACCGAGGGTTCCGGCCGTATCCACACCTCCACCGCCACCGTCGCCGTGCTGCCCGAGGCTGCCGAAGTCGACATCGATATCGCCGATGAGGACCTCAAGATCGACACCTTGCGATCCGGCGGCGCCGGCGGTCAGCACGTCAACAAGACCGAATCAGCCGTGCGGATGACGCACATTCCCACCGGCATTGTCGTCATGATGCAGGAAGATCGTTCGCAGCACAGGAACCGGGCCAAGGCGATGGCGGTCCTGCGCGCGCGGCTGTATGACTACGAGCGACAGCGGCAGGACGCGGCGCGCGCCGCCGAGCGGCGCGGCCAAGTCGGCTCCGGCGACCGCTCCGAGCGCATCCGCACCTATAACTTTCCCCAGGGTCGCGTGAGCGACCATCGCATCGATCTCACGCTGTACAAGCTGCCGCAGGTGATCGAGGGCGAAGCTTTGGGCGAGATCATCGAAGCGCTGATGACCGAGCACCAGGCGGAACTGCTGGCGGCCGAGGGGACAGCAGGATGATATGTGGCACCCTCGGATGAGCCCGGCGACGGCGCAGATGTGGGGTCCGTGCAAGGAGGCCGGCGCGAGAGCGGACGCGGCGTCCGCTCCGGCCGACACATTGGCCGGCCTTTCCGTCGAAGTCGCGCGCCGGCACCTCGCGCGCGCGTTCCGCGAGCGCAACATCGACACGCCCGAAGTCGATGCGCGCATCATCGTCGGCCATGCGCTCGGGCTCGACCACGCGGCGCTGGTGGCGCAGTCGGGCCGCGTGCTCGTGCCGCAGGAGGCAGACGCCATCGCCGCGCTGGCTGCGCGACGGTGCGCACACGAGCCGGTGGCGCGTATTCTCGGCTGCAAGGAGTTTTGGGGACTGCCTTTGCGAGTCAATGCGGAGACGCTCCTGCCCCGACCGGAGACCGAGACCGTGGTCGAGGCGGCGTTGGCTGCCCTGGAGGGAAGGCATCGCGCCTCGGATCCGCTGCGCATCGTCGACCTCGGCACCGGCTCGGGCGCACTGCTCCTGGCACTGCTTTCGGAGCTGCCGAACGCTGGCGGGATCGGCACGGATATCAGCGTCGGCGCGCTCGGCTGCGCGCGCGCCAATGCCGCCGCGCTCGGCCTGTCTGACCGTGCCGCATTCGTGGCCTGCGATTACGGGGCCGGTCTCGCGGGACCGTTCGACATTGTTGTTTCCAATCCTCCCTATGTCGCGCGCGCGGACATTGCCGGCCTGCAGCCGGAAGTGCGCGACTACGATCCGCGGCGCGCGCTCGATGGTGGTCCCGACGGTCTCGACGGGTATCGCGCAATCGCTGCTGACGCTCGCCGCCTGCTGGCACCGAACGGGGTCGGGGCGGTGGAACTCGGCCGGGGGCAAGAGACCGCCGTGGCCTCGATTTTTATCGCGGCGGGGCTTGCGCCGCAGGCGATCCGGCACGATCTTTCGGGCATCGCCCGGGCTCTCGTCTGGCGCCCAGCGCCATGAGCCCACCACATTCCTGCTGCGAAAAAAAGCGCTTGGATTGTGGGCCAAGACCGACTAGGTTTCGGCCAGGAATCGACCCGAGATTACTGAGCGCCGATAGCGAGCCCCGGAGCAGGACTGCGGAGAGCCGACGGTGCGAACCAAGCGGACGAAGGACGCCGGATGACCCGGCAGAGAGTTCGCCCAATCGGGACGAGATGCTTCATCGGTTCGGTGCTGATCCGCGGGCAAGGCGGACATGCCCGTGAGGAAGAGGTGGGCAACACCGCGGTATGCTGCGGTCAAGGGGTTGCTGCTTCACGACACGGAATCTGACATCGCGGCGAAGGCGCCGTATTTGACTCCTGCTTGAACGGGCCAGGGCACGGACAATGGCGTGTTGCTCGTGCGGCAGAGTATCGACTTGTTTTGGTGAAGCACGGCGGCGGCAGGCTGCCACAATGAAGGGGTTGGCGATAGGCGAATCATGAGAAACGGTCAGAACAAGCGCATGCGCGGGCGCAACAACCACCGCAAGAGTCACAATCCGATGGTACGCGTTTATGAGTCGAATGGGCCGGATGTGAAAATTCGCGGAAATCCCTCTCATATTGCGGAAAAATACATTCAACTCGCGCGCGACGCCCAGACCTCCGGTGATCCGATCGCGGCGGAAAATTACTACCAGCATGCCGAGCACTATTACCGCGTGATCGCGGCGGCCCAGGAGCAATTCCGGCAGAACAACCCGCACTTCGCACGCGGGGAAAACGAAACGCAGGGCGCGCGCGACGACGGTTTCGACGACGGCGACGACGACGGACAATCCATGGGCGGGCCCGGCGATTCGCCTTACGGCACGCGCGAGCCGCAGCCCTATATCCCGCGCGATGCCCAACCCTTTCCGCAGCAGCAGCCGCACCAGTCTCAACGTCCCCAGCAGGGCAACGCTCCCGCTGAAGGCGACGTGGAGCGGTTGCCGTCCTTCATCACCGGCGGGCAGCAGCCGCAGCAGCATCAACCGCACCAGGGCCAGGGCCACCAGCCGGGCTCGAACGGCCATGACAATCAGCCCGACCGTTTTCCGCTGCACCGCCGGCGCCGGCGGCATCGCGGTCCGCGCCCCGACATTCAAGGCGGCGGTGACGGCGGAGACGAGCCCACCGCCCGCGAGTGATTGTAGTCGCCGGCTGCGCGCCGCTTAGATGCCGGCCACCGTGTCCGCGCGGTGTTTCACTTCGTGCGGTCTATCTCGCGAGCGTTGCGTTCACGGCGCGAGCGCGGGCTCGAGTGCAGGCACCAAGCGGACCCGTTCGCGCCGTGCCGGCACGGCGCGGTAGACCTGCTTTGTCGCCTCCACGATGTGCACCCCGGCGAAGGGCGTAGCGACCGCCGATCCTGCCCGCTCCCAGGCCACTGCAGAGCGCAGAAACCAGCCGCGTGCGACCGGCGGGACGTGGAGCGCCTCGCCCCATCCCGTCGGGGTGAACCAGGTCTCGCGCAGGAGATGGGTGATCTGCGAGCGCGAATAGGGCCGACCGTGGCCAAACGGCGTCGTATCGAGGCGGGCCCAGACCCCGCGCCGGTTCGGCACCACGATGAGCAGTCGGCCACCCGCCGCCAGGACCCGCCAGACCTCGCGCAGCAAGGCCGCCGGGTCCTGCGCCATTTCGAGCGCATGCACGAGCAGGACCCGATCGACGGCCGAGTCGGTCAGCGGCAGTTCGAGTTCGTCTACCAGGGCGGCGAGACCGGGCCGGTTGCTGGGCCATTTCACGACCCCCTGCGCCGCCGGCATGAATGCAAGGCAGCGCTCGGCCTCCTCGCGAAACAGCCCGAGATAGGGCGTTGGATAACCCACTCCGAGCACGCTCATGCCGCGGGTGTCGGCGAAACGCCGGCGGATGCCACGGCCGACGAAACGGCGGGCGACGATGCCGAGGTGCTGGGCGTAGAAATTGCGCAGATCGACGACGTCGATAGACATGGGGGAATGCTAGCACGGATCCGTTTTTTGGTTCGCACCGGGTCGGCGTTGCCGGCATGGGCATCGGAGGGGTAAGCAATCCCGCCCCCCCGCGTCCAGCGGCAAAATGCATCGCCCCGATCTTGCAGGCCGAGTGCGGGGGTGCCTAATTAGCCATTGGGCTCACGCATCCGGAGAGCGATCAACATGGCGGCGCAAATCCATCTCTTTCCATGCCTGCAGGACAATTTCGGCGTTCTCCTGCACTGCTCCGAAAGCGGAGCGACCGCTGCGATCGATGCGCCTGAGGCCGCGGCGGTCGAGGCCGCCCTGAAAGCAACCGGCTGGCGGCTCAGCGATATCCTGGTGACCCACCATCATGCCGACCACACCGGCGGCATCGCTGAACTCAAGCAGAAATATTCCTGCCGCGTCGTCGCGCCCCATGCCGAGGCCGCACGTATTCCCCAGGTCGATGCGACGGTGCGCGAGAATGACAAGGTCAAGGTCGGCTCGCTCGAAGCGCGCGTGTTCGAGACTCCCGGCCACACCGCCGGGCATATCAGCTACTTCTTGCCGGCCGATAAGGTGGCCTTCGTCGGCGATACCCTGTTCTCGATCGGCTGCGGGCGCGTCATCGAGGGCACGCCGGAGATGATGTGGCAGTCGCTGCTGAAACTGCGCGGCCTGCCTGATGACACCCGCATCTATTGCGGCCACGAATACACCAAGGCCAACATTCGCTTCGCGAAGACGATCGAACCCAACAACGCGGCGCTCAATGCGCGCGCGGCCGAGGTCGACAAACTCCTCGCGGCGCACAAGCCGACGGTTCCCTCAACCATCGGCGAGGAAAAGGCGGCGAACCCGTTCTTGCGCGCGGACGTGCCCGAGGTGGCAGAATCGGTCGGGCTCGCCGGCAGCCCGGCGTGGAAAGTGTTCGCCGAAATTCGCGAGCGCAAGAACAGATCTTGACGCCTACCGCAGCCAGCACGCTGGTTTCGCTTTTGAGCATCAGCGAGTAGGGCTGCTACAACGAATGGCCACGAGGCTATAGCCAATGGCTATGGCTATTTTCGGCCACAAGAAACATTCAAAGATTTTGCCATCGCTATCAGCGCCAGGAGGATGCCGATGGGAGCCCGGGAAAGGACCATCGCGGTGGTGATCACGCTGCCCTTGGGGGTTCTGCTGTTGATCGCCACACCGACACTGCTTGCGGCGCAGGGCGAGATCGCTCGCATGAAATCGGATTACCGACGCCCGCCGCCGTCTACCGTCGAAAGCCAGGCACTGGTCGACCTCGGCCGCGATCTATTCTTCGACCCACAGATTTCCGCCTCCGGAACGACAGCCTGCGCCAGTTGCCACTTCCCCGAACTGGGTTGGACGGTGACGGATGCCCGCAGCAAGAACGATTCCGGTAAGCTCACATCGCGCAAGTCGCAACCGCTGATCGGATTGGGGCATGCCGGCAAGGGCCCGTTCGGCTGGGACGGCCGCAACCCGAGCCTGGAAGCGCAAGCCAAGTCGTCGATCGCCACTGGCTCGATGTCGATGCGGGAGACTGCGACACCGGTCAAGGTCGAGGTGATCGAGGAACGATTGCGGTCGAACCCTGCCTACTCCGCAAAGTTCCAAGCCGCATTGCCGGGCACGCCCATCAACATCGATTCCATCGCCCGGGCGATCGCCGCCTTCGAGCGCGCGTTGGAGCCCGGGCCCGCCGCTTTCGACCGCTGGGTCGAGGGGGACGAGAGCGCGATTTCCGAGCAGGCCAAGCGCGGCTTCGTGCTTTTCAATACCAAAGCGGCCTGCTTTGTCTGCCACACCGGCTGGAGATTCACCGACGACCGGTTCCACGATATCGGCACGTCGACCACTGATCGCGGTCGCGGAAGCGAGCTCAAAGACGACCCACTGATGCAGTTCGCCTTCAAGACGCCGACGCTTCGCTCGGTGGCCTTGCACCCGCCCTACATGCACGACGCATCGTCAGCGACGCTGTACGACGCGGTAAAACATTATGAAAAGGGCGGCATCGATCGTCCGAGCCGATCCCCGCTGATGCTGCCGATCCAGTTGACGGAGGAGGAGCGTCTCGACCTCGTCGCTTTCATGGAATCCCTGACGGGCGCGGTCGAGGATCCGCGTAAATCGCGTTAGCGTCGTGTTGTCAGCCGCCGATGTGATTCGCTTGCTCGATCTAAAGCCGCATCCCGAGGGCGGACATTTTCGCCAAACGTTCCGCGACTCCCGCACGGTGGAGGGCGGGCGCGCGGCGTCGACCGCGATCTACTTCCTGCTTGCGCGCGGCGAGCGCTCGCACTGGCACAGGGTCGATGCGGTCGAGGCCTGGCATTACCACGCCGGAGCGCCGCTCAGACTCGAGATC
>DASSJW010000258.1:0-21991 GCA_035690995.1 Xanthobacteraceae bacterium | reverse complement strand
CGGCGCCGATGGCTAGGCGAACGGCCAATGTTCAATCCACAGATAGCCGCCGGCGACGATCGCTGCGAAGTCCAGGACTGGGCGGTATGAAGACAAGAGGCGCCACGGCGAGAATGTCACAACGACGGCGGCAACGATGGCAGCAACGAAGTAGGCGGCCAGCGGCCAGTACCAGCTGAGGGATGTAAAGCCCCACGCAAACAGCGAATACGTCAGGACCATCGAGACCAGGCCCAAGAATCTCCGCGGTCCCGAGGCGTTCGCGCCGCCTGCGCCGGTACTAAACAGAAAAATACGGGAGGATACGAGGCCGATAATAGCCGCCGCGACAAACAACATCTCCTGGATGCTTCCCACACCTGGCAACGAGATCACCGGACGGCTCCTTTCAAGGGGCTCCGAGGCTCAGCACCTCAACTTCCTCCTAACGGATCACCGTTCTCGTGGATGTGTTGGTCGTCACAAAGCATCCGATTGTTTGCGCAGGCCATGCCCCCTCCCCCGCGCACCTTGGTGCGCCATGAAACGAGAAGCCGCGGGGCCGTGGGCGCGCGCTAGTTCGGCGTGGGTTGCGTATTGAAATTGGCCGCGGGAGGAGCGGGCGGCGGAGCGACCTCGCGGCCTTCGAGCGCGTCCAGTTTCCTCGCTTGCTGCTCGACCGCCCGCAGCGCCAGCCAGTTGGCGAGCGCCGCGGCGTCGATGGTGCGCTTGGGGGCGTTGACCGGTCCCCTCAGGGCGATCGTGATTTCCGGGCGGGCTTCGAGCGGAGAGCCCGCGCCGCCCGTTCCAGACAGGAGTAGCCGCGCCTCCAACGTGCCCTCGGTCAGATCGACACTGCCGCCGATCGTGAGATCTGCGCCCGGCGCACGCACGATGGCGTTGCTCAACCGCGCCTGCCCGGCGTTGATTGCGATCGGACCCCCAACCCGCGTGATGACAAAGCCCCCGCTCGCAAGCGCGGACTCTATTTTGTCTCGAATGCTGGTCGCATCGATCGGCAGGCCGCGGTCGACCGCGCGTATCACAGCCTCGAACGCCGCGGGATCGAGGCGCGCCAGTCTACCGTTCTCGAGCGTGAAATTACCGCCGCCATCGAGCGATCCGATGAGTGCGCCTGCACTCATTCCTGTCCCCTCGGCGCTGACGTCAAACGCAAGTTTGCCGGAAACCAGTCCTTCCCCGGGAAGCATTTCAGCGGCATTGGCACCAGTGAGTCGCACGCGGCTGCGGGCGATCAATCCCTCGCCTTGACGCAGGAAAACCAGCTCGCCCACCATACGGCCGCCCGCAACGTTTCCATCGATCACCTGCAACGCCAATTGGGATTCCCCGATGCGAAGCACGCCTCGGACGTCGCGCGCCGCGAGCTTTGGCGTGAGCGGCACCCGCGCGGCCTTCACCGCGATCTGCCCGCCGATGCGCAGCAGTCCGCGTTCGAATGGTTCAGCCGGCCAGAACCCGAGCGCCTTTCCAAGGGCGCCCGCGCCCGTGCTCACGTTCGCATCCGTGGACTGCGACGGTATTCCGATCGCCACGGCGATCGCCGCCGGCAAGTCCAACGTGCCGATATCGACATCGCCATCGAGCGTCATCGGTTGTTGGTTTCTCAACACCACACGTCCAGCGACGCTCGTTCCCGCCACTGTTCCGGCGACCTCGGTGAACAGCGTCTGATCGGTAAGATCGACGCTCGCGCTCACCGACGTGGGCAGCAGCTCGGCGGAACGATCGGGCGCGGATGGTCGCGGCGAACGGATATTGGCATTGACGATCTTAAGATTGAGGCCCGCGCTCGGCCCGGCACGACCGGGAACCCGCAGGCTGCCGTTGGCCGAGATGCCGAGCGCTCCGACGGCGAGCTGGCCGTCGACCACAAGATCGCCGTTGAGTTGTCCTTTCGCCGTCAGCGTCAACCGCCCCGGCCGCTTGTCGACCGCGATGAAACGATCGAGCCCGATCAAGTCCATCAGCGCGGCACCCTCATCGGCGTCCACGCGCCCGCTGATATTCACCTGCGCGGCCCCGAGCGCCGCGACGTCGAGCTTGCCTGCGTCGCTGGCGGTGCCGACTTCGCCTTGCAAGGCGACGCGGGAGACGCCGGCGCGGCCCTCGACCTTGAAGGTCGCGTTCGTTGCCGCGCTCCCCACTGTGCCTGGGTCGACTGCGAGCGAAGCGCGCAATGCGACCGGGGTCAGGTGTCCCGCCGATCGGCGAAGCTGTTCGGCGGCCTGCGGAGCGACTCTTTCCAGCAGCACCAGCAGCCCATCGAGCGTTCGCGCGTCGAAGTCGAGCGCCAGCGCGCCGCGCGGCGGCTGCACCTTGGTGTCGATCCGCGCCTTGACCGCAAACGCGGCACCTGCGAAGTCCGCGACGGCAAGCTGCTCGATCTCGATCCCATCGGCGCCGATGCGCATATTCACGTCGGCCCGTTTCGCCTCGACGCCGGCGACAATGGCACGACCAACCTTGAGCGAGAGCGTAACATCGCGCGGCCAGTCGAAGGCCGCGTCTCCGAACACCGCCTTGGCCAGAGCATTGACGCGGTCGAGATCGATTTCGGGTGCGGTGATGGCGGCGTCGAGCCGTGCCGGCCGCTCGTCGTTCGCCCAGGCATAGGCCAAGCGTCCATCGACGGCCATGCGATCAAGCTCAAGCTTGAGGCGATCGATCGCGATCGAGTCGCTGCCGAGCGTAACATCGGCCCCAACCCGCCACGGCCCGGCGGCCGGTGCCTGCTGCTCGGTACGGTCGGTCAGCCACGCGATAAGCGCGCGCGGATCGTTGGCCTCGACCCTGGTCGTTCCTTCGAACCGCGTGCCCGCCGGTGCATTGCGAAGTCGGCCGCTGACCCGCACCTGAGTCACCCCCGGGGCGCGCAACTCCAGCCGCTTGATGTCGACGCCGTTGGCGTCGGTCTTTACCTCGGCACCGACGCGCGCGAGCATCGCCCCGCCGAGCGTTACGTTCTCGACATCGATGCTCAGCGTCGTGGGGATGGGCAACCGCGCCGCCGCGACGAAGGATTCCGCCAGCGTCCTGATCGCGACGAGCGGCCGGCGGCGCGTCGCCTCGGGCAGGCCGAGCACACGGTCAAGGTCGATCTGCGGCGACGACAATACGCCATTCACCTCCGGCCGACGTCCGAACGTGAGATTGGCGTTGCCCTTGAGCTTGATCGCCCTGTCGTCCGGACCGTACTGCAACTCGATCTGATCGAGCAGGGCCGCGGCGCTGTCTCCTTTGACGCGGCTGGTGACACGCCAGGAGTCGATAATGAGCGAGGGTGCGTCCGCTGGCGCACGGCCCACTGCGCGCACGACCTCAATGCTGCCTTCGAAGCGCGGCGTACCACGCTCGATCGAAACCGTCAGCTCCGCTTCCACGGTCAACGGAAGGTCGACCGGCTCGACCCCGACCCGCACCTTGACGCCGCCGTCATCCGCGATCCGGCTGGTCGAGACGCGATAGGGATAACGATGGCCGGCGACGACGAAGGAGCCATCACCCTTGACCGGCCCCGCCAGCGAGCGCAACTCGCCAAGGAACTCCACCTTGTCGAGGACGAGCCGGGAGTCGCTCGCTTCGTCGATGAGCACGGCCCGGCCGTCCTCGATTTTCAGGCGTTCGATGGCAACGCCTTCGAGATCGAAGCCGAGCTTCGGGACTGGCCAAGACAAATGTCCCGTCGAGCCGAGCCCGGCCGTGAGTTCCGGTCCCTCGAGCCGAGCATCTGCGATGCGCCACGCGCCGCGCATCAAGGCGCCCAGCGCAAATTCGATGCGTAAAGCGCGCGCCCGCACTTTGCTGCCCTCGTCCGGGCGACCGAACTCGACTCCTTGCAGCATAAGGGTTGGCGTCGGAAGCAGACGGGCATCAATCGCGCCCGTGACGCGGAAGTCGAGCCCGGTCAGACGGCTGGCTCTTGCTTCGAACTCGCCTCGATATCTGCCCCAATCGATGAAAATAGGGCCTACCAGCGCCGCCACCAGCGCCAGAATGATCGCAATCGCGAAACCGAGCAGTGTCGTCTGCACGCGGTCTCCACAGGAGGTTTCGCCAAAGTCCGCGCAGGCGGGGTGCGCGGCCCCTTGGAAAAGCCCGATCACCGCGAATTGAGCACGATTCAACGTGATCCGGCCAGAGCTTTGTAACTCTCACGGGGAACGCGCGAAAGAGAATGCTCGTCTAATCTGGTCGCCTCGCACCGTTCAACCGCCCAGCGACGACGCGCCCTGTCAAACCGGCAGCATAGGATTGCCGATCCGGCGCGCCGCATAATGATGTTGAAATCAATCTGAGCCGATTCCGGACCGCGCAAGATGGATGCGCGATTCAACGCGTGGCTGGCGCTTCACCCCAAGCGCAAACCCGACCAAGCCGGGGTGCGGGAGAAGGCATCAGTCAGGCAACTCGAGTTATAGTGGCGCAGAATTTCTCCGCGAATGAACGGGTCAGGATCGCGATCGATCCTGCGGTTGCCCGTCATCACCTCGTTTGGTTGCGGCGCGACACGCGGACCATAGCCGGACTGATAGCCGCCGGGCACCGCGCGATTGTTTTGCGCATACAGCATGTCCGGCACCTGCGCATGAGCCGCATCGGCGGCGATCAAACTCATGAGCGTCATCGAAGCCGCGAGCGCTGCTCTGCTGGCGAATTTCCTCATGATACGTCTCCAAGTGAAGAGGCACCTGACTTCCGCTCACATATGGGTAGCGAACATTCTTGCCCGGCCTGTATGACAGGCCCCACACTGTGAGGGAGGGCCTTCCTCGGAAGGCGTCTGCGCTTCGCGTGGCGCGCACGTCCGGCATGTCAGACGCGGGGCGTGCCGCTAGATCAGGCCCATCATCCGCCACATGGGAACGCTGATAACGACCGCGACAAGAGTCCACGCCCCATATGCGAGCGCCGTGGGCACGACCTGACGGTGGGTGAAGACCTGGCCCGCGGTGCCGGCGTAGAGGGCAAGATACGCAGTGCTTTGATACGGCAGGAAGAAGCCGTTGCAGGCGACCACGGCAACAAGGCCGACGACGAAGGGATGGATCCCGGATGCGCTCGCTACGGGAGCCAGCGCGATGGTGACGAGGGGGGCCGCCGCCTGCCACCGGACCAGGAAGCTGATCGCAAAGCAAAGCAGCGTCAAAACGACGACGAACATGGCGGGCGTCGCCAGCAAGCCGCCAGCATTCGAGGTGAGACGATCCGCCAGCCAGCGATCGAGCCCGGTGTGCCCGAAGACCGTGGCAAGGCTGATGAGGACGCCGAACAGCAAGGCAAAGTTCCAATTGACTGCGCGCAACGTGTTGACCGTGACCACGCGCGTTGCCGCGAGCACCCCAGCCGCCAGAACCGCGATCCAGGCCGGATCCATGCCGTGCAGAGGTTGGGTCGTGAACCCCACGAGCAAACCGATGCCAACACCGAGCGCGATCTTTTCATCGCGCGACATGGGGCCGAGTAGTGCCCGTTGCAGGGCAAGCGAGGCTGTCCGCCTGCTCGAAGGTTGCCGCGCCATCGCGGCCGGCCGATAGAGCCAGATTATCGACGCGACCAGTCCGATGAACAGCACGATGTTGGTGGGCGCTCCATAGAGCGCCCAGGTAACCCAGTTTACGTCATTTCGCGCTTGTGCCGGCAGCACGGCCAAAACCAGGACGGCCGTGTTCGAACTGGTCAGAAACACCGCCGCCATTTGGCCGAAGCCGATCAGAACCGCCATTGCCAGTCCGGCCGCGGCTTTCGATTGTGGACGATAGCCCAGCGCCTCGACCAGTTCCTTCAGCATGGGCGCGATCATGATGACGCGGCTGGTACCATTCGGCACCGCCGGACCCACCAACAGCCCGGCCAGCGCAAGCGCCGTAACCTCGCCGGGAAATCCCCCTCGCATATGGGCGATGCTTTCCAGCGCGAGCCGGTAGATGACGCCAGTCGATGTAATGGCGGCGCCGATGATGAGGACAGCGACAACGAGAACCCAGTTGGTGCTGGCGAACCCGGACAGCGCGACCGCGGGCGTGGTGACGCCGAACATGACCCAGCCGCCGGCGATCAAGAGGGCGAGCACGCCTTCCAGCAGTGCGTCGAGCATGAGCGCCGGCAGCGCCGCCAACAACACGACAAGCGTATGCCACGCAGGTGCCGACAGCCCCGGGGGCGGCGGCAGGCCCCAGCCCAACGCCAAGATGATCAGAGCCGCCAATAGCGCGAGGATCTCGCGGCGCGGCCGCCATCGCGGCCATGCGGCCGCTGCCACGATGGCCTCCTCGGCCGGTGCAGATGGAGGCACGACAGCCGCGTCCTCTACCACCTCCGGCTGGTCCAGCATGGCGGCCAGACGCCGGCTGAGAGTGGCGGCGATTGCGAGCGCCACTCCGGGCTGCTCGCGCACGAGTTCGAGGAAAGAGCTGCGGTCCAGACGCAAGACCTCGCAATCGGTCTCGGCTTTGATGGTCGCAGTCCGCGTGCTGTTGGTGAGGAGCGCCATCTCTCCGAATGGTTCGCCGGCGTTCAGGACCTTCACCAGCTTTTCGTCGGCGCCGCTCTGGCCGGACGAGTAGACGCCCACCGATCCGGTCGCGACCAGATAAAAGGCGTCCCCAGGTTCAGCCTGCCGGAAGATGATCGAACTCGCAGGGTAAAACAGCGGCTCGAGGTGAGCCGCGAGCTTAGCCAGCGTCACCCTTTCCAGGCCCACGAACAGATCGACCTGGCCGAGCAGATTGGCGTAACCGACGTGATCAGTCTGCGGCCCTTTGGGGGCGCTCGCGCTGGCGGCAAGCCCTTGCGCAGCTTCCGTCCCTGGGTGCTGGCCGCGCATGCTGCCTCGGTTCAATCACGATCACGCCGACCCGATGCTAGGCCCTGCGCCGAGATTCTCAAAACGCTGGAATAATAATGTCGCGACCGGATCAGGCGTACAAATACCGACTGACGCGAGGGCCATCAACGTGCCGTCACCGCCGGCGTGATCGCGCCGGTCACCACCGGGCGGACGAGCTCGTTGTTTTCCATCACCACCGTGCACTCCGCCCCGGACCTCTCCCGGCAGTTCGTCAGCAACCTTTTGCGGGCTCCTTCGATATCATTTGGATTTGCAATCCAATATGCCGCCGCGCCGGAGGGCGTCGCGACAAGAAGCTTGGGCACGGGGGTGGAGAGGTATTCTTCGACAACCGGCCGCGCTCGCGCAGCCAGCTTGGTCGCGTTCATCACCGTCTCGACACGGGCGAGGTTCGCGTTCGGCATGCCATGGGTCTGCAGGAAGCTATCGACCACCCGTAGCCATTTCACCCGGCCGCTGAAATCGGCAAACAGGCGGTGGCCATCATGTACGACCGGCGGGAACATCCGCAGTTCGGCGCGGCCGCCGGCTGCGGCATAAGCATCCCGCATCCGAGTAGCGAGTTCCGGAGGAAACAGGCTGTCATTCTCCGCATAGAGCCAAAGCGTGGGGATGCGCGTGCGGGAGCCGAATGTTGCCATTGCGGCCACCAAGTCCGCGTGGTCGCATACGTTGCCTTCGCCGTTCGTCCTCCATGCGCCGCCGGACACGTTGACGACGCCGAGCAGGCCGGCGGGCCGGCGGGCCGCGAACGCCAGCACAACGCCGCCGCCAAGGGACTGACCAATCGCGATCGCACGCGAGCCGTCGGCGTCCGGCCGCGTGGCAACGACCTTCAGTGCGCCGTCGAGATCATCGGCCTCGATCTCGAACCCGCGGGCCAGATCGGCATTCTCGCACGCCATATAGGCCGCGCCGCGGGACACGCCGGGCATGCCATCCGACTGCCCATAGCCGCGCCGCAGAACGACCACGGCAAGCCAGCCGCGGGCGGCGAAATCGCGCGCCTGTGGCAGCATCATGTCCGCACGCAACGCCTGGTTCTCCGCCGCCTTGGCGTTCTTGCCATGCGTGATCAACGCGATCGGAAGACGGCCGGTCGCCTTCGCGGGCCGCACCACCAAGGCTTCCAGGCGGTAGCGCCCTTTCTCGCCTTGGACCGTCAGGAACGTACGCTCCTCGAGCAATTCGTTGTCCACGCCCGCGATTGCGGGAGAAGAAGTCGCCGACGGAGTACGGGCAGGTTCGACCTTGGCCACCGCGGCCTTAATCGGAGCCGTGTCCTCCGGAGCCGCCGCGGGCGCGGCGCTGGCGACCGGCAGGTCGCTCCTTTGCAGTGCTGCGGATGGCTTGCGCTCCGGTGCCGCGAATGGATTGGAGACCGGCCGCTTGAGCGCCCCGAAGCAGGAATCAACTTCGGCCAATGCCTCGGCAAATCCCTCCAGCGGCAATTTGAACGTGGCCTGCGCCGCCTTGACTTCGATCATCGGCGCCGACGCCAGTTTGTTCACGAACTGACCGTCGGCGCCGAGTTCGATCACCACCAATTTCGGCCCTACCGCGACTGCGCTAGCTTCGCTGCGCAATATGGGGTGAGCGATCAGCTCGATCGGAAAGGTCGTCTGCGGCTTCAACTCCCACTCCTGGGCGCCGAGCGCCAGGCGATAGCCGGCTTGGAAGCGAGCAAGAACGAATTGCAATGTGGCACCGCCGCCCGCGGCCCCGGGCAACGGCCGCTCAGCGGCGCAATACCCCTGACTCCATCCGATCACCGTCCAGAATCCGACCTGCTTGGGGGCAACGACTTGCGTGTTTGCAGGTGGCGCGTTGGTTTGTGCAAAGGCGCCGGTGGCGGCCGACAGCGCAAGCGCCAAGACGGCGCTGGCGATGACCCCACGAGAAGATTTGCGACGGGATCGCGTCGAAGTCAGCGCAGACACGGGATATCCTCCTATCAAGTTTTCTGCGCAGGAGGATCAGCCATCGACCGCAGGCACGATGTGACCGTCAACACGAAAAGGACGATTGGCAATTATCGCGCCGGCTATCGCGGCGATTGATGGATCGCCATCAGGGGCTCGCTGGATCGCGGATATGGTGCGGACGAAATCAGGCGCGCCGGTCGCAGGCGCGGTGATTCCGGTGGAATGATGCTTGGGTACTCGCAGGATGCGCTTCGGAAGGCATTCCTGGCGTCAGTATGCCGACCTGCATGCGAGCGGCCGCAATGAGCCGTTGCTAACGAGTGCGGCGGGCAGTTCGATGAGCTGAGATCTGTTGGACGGTTCGGGACTCGCCTTACGCAAGGGAACCCTCAGTCCTGCCGTCACTGGTGAAAATCATGCCGGCCTCGGTGCAGTGCGGCTCGGACGCCGCACCCCGCACCGGTTTCCCGCGCGAAACCGGGTTCTGGTGGCGCGCCTTCCGTGCCCAAGTAGCATTGGCCGGCATCGCCGTCGCGAGCCTGCATATCTGCAGGCCGACGCCCCGGAAGATGGGAGCGAACAGCATGATGTGTTCTCCGTGATCAGACGTTCGTCATTTGACGTGCTTCATCCAGTGATGCGAGTCGGCACACGTCTCACTTCTGCGCTACGGAACCTTTGCCGATCTCGAATTGTGTCCGGCATCCTGAGCTCAGCTGAGACTTTTTCGCTGACAGGCATGAAAGCACGCGGTCCATGTTCATAAGAACCGAGCTGCACAGGCTCATCGCATCGCCCATGCAAGCCGAACGTTGCGCGGCTGTTGGCTTGAACTCGGCGAACCCCGCGGTCGGAGCCGCGCTCACGAGGAGCACGAGCGCTCCAAACACACCACATCGAATCTTGGTCATGACAGTCTCTCCCTGAGCTTGGGGCGCAGCCGCCCGCTGATGATCACGAACCTTATCCGGACCGTGCAAGGAGGGCTGTGACTGTCGTCACAACAATATGCTTTCGCGCAGGTCATGCCGCTCAGGCTTACGGAGAAGATGGAACGGCCGCCCTTTCGCCGATCTCGCTATTCGCCGTTGAGCCATCACGGAGCACTCTTTGTCATTGCTCACCGTCTAAAACGCGTTTCACCCTGTGGGCACATCATCTCATCCGCCAGTAGCTCCGGGGCGCGTGTTGCTGTGAGCGAAATGCCCGGCCACCGAGCGCGGAGGGAATCGCCGGAGTTGTGATCGCGATCACATCCCGATCCCCGCCGCGGCCTTAGCCTGCCTCCATCGCGTCGTTGATGGAGGGGACCATGACAAACGGCATCGCTCAAGTTGTGATCGGAATCGCGCTTGCTGCTGCAATCGGCGGCGTGGCGGCGCTTAATCCCGGCTACAGACCGCACGAGGAAGTGGCGTACCTGGAGCGGCTCGCGGTCACCGTGGAACGGGCCAAGGTGCTGGCGCCGGAAACCCGCGAGCAGCTATCCAAGCTCACCAGCCGATACGAGACCTTGCTGTCGGACGCCCAGCTTGACCTCAAGCGACAAAAGGCGCTGGGGCGGATCCGGACGGTCATGCTGCGCTCCGCGGACTGAACAAACAACGCGAGATCGCGCTGGCTCCCGAACCAGTTCGAAGATCGCGCGGTCAGTTCGGCGTTCCGCAATATCGTTGGGCGAGCGCTAGCACATCGGCATTGGTGTGATGGCTGTCACAGGCACGATTCAGGGGACGTGCGACATCCAAGCTTGCATACGGACGCATTGCTGAATCAGGAGAATATGGTGAAGGCGAACCCTAAATTGACGGTTGCGGCCCTTGCGACTTTTTTCGCGGTGGCTGTGCCCGTCATGCACGCCCAGGCTATCTCACCGGCGTCCTTGGTGCAGGACGACGATACTGTTGGCGTGCATGCTTTTAAGAACTATGCCGTCTGGCAAAGCCCCCTGCCCCCCTCGTTCGGCGCGCGGTTCCTTGCTCAGGGCACCCCGAACCATGGCCTCACCTTGAAAATCCTCGACGGCATGGAGACAATGCGCGTCTGGCGCAACGCTCTCGAACAATGATCGCTTCCATCAGGTTCTCGCTGGAGGCACGTGGTCGATCCGGAGCCGCTATCGCCGCATTCGAGGAAACTTGAACAGCCCCTTGATGGCGCGCAAAGTGCCGAGAACCACTTTTTTCACCAGCTCGATCGGCTTGGCCCGGCGGCGCTCCGGCCCGGGCGCCTGGATGAACTTGGTTACGAACGCCTGGAACGTGAAGGCATTCATCCGCAATTTGGCGGTGGTTCCTCTCTGCAAGATTACCACGACTTCATAGATCCCAGCTTCCACTTCCTCGACGGATTTGAGGCCCGTGATGAATCCTGTCATGCCTCGCTCATCCATTTTCTTGTCCCCACGTCAGGCGGCGATGCTTCGCACCTTAAGGATGGGGCAGACGTGGCTATGTAACCGTCTTCACACAAATACCCTTTCAGCGCCGCTGAGCGGCTCGGCAAATTCGCCGTCGAGGACACTTCCGGCGATGTTTCCCTCATCAGCACGAGAGGGGACGCACTGCGTTATCGGTTGGGGCGCAAAAAAACACCCGCCCGACCATAAGGCCATTGGGCGGGTGTTTCTCTGAAGCCCGCGATCAATAGCAGATATTGACCAGGGCGCCGCGCACCCACACCCAGCAGCTTCCGCCGCCGCCGACATAGAAACCACCGAAGCCGTGATGATGATGGCCCCAACCACCGCCGCCGCCCTTCCCGCCGCCACCGCCACCGCCACCTTTCGCAAAGGCGTCGCCAGTCGCAGCGAGGGAGGCAGTCGCGAGCGCGACCGCGGTGACCGCAACAGTGAGGGTCTTCTTGTACGTCCTGAGCATTGTTCTCTCCATTGTTGTTTCGAGAGCATTGCCGCTCTGCGATGGTCAGGAGCGTATAAGCGCCGCCAGCTTTGCGCTGTGATCGCAGTCACAAGAATAGGCTTTTGAGGTGGAGTCGCCTTTTTGTGACCCCCGTCACTGTGGGTTTTCGGGCCAGCCGCGACAATACGGCATGAATGATGGCGGAGGAGACGGTTGATGTCCCCGGATTTTCGCGCACATCCCGAGTTCGGCTATTTTTGCCTTTCGCGCAGTTTCCGCCGCAAGGCGCGGAATGCCGTTATCTCCACCGTTGCCCTCGGTGTGCTCGGTGGGACGCTCGTCCTGTGGGCTCGCGAAGATCCACACGACGACGCGGTGACGATCGCGCGCATCGGCGACGCTCCATCCAGTGCCGACACGATCTCTACGGTGGACCAGGCGACGACTGCCCCCACCGCGGAGAAGCCCGATCCGCAGGCCGGCATCAAAGCCGCGTGCGCGGGTGACAATTGGACCTACATCGACGGAATCTGCGTCATGCGCAGAGCGAATAAGCCGGCAAGTCTGGCCGCCGCAACGGACGGGCCGCAGATTGCCGCGCTCCCTGCCGGCGCCGGCGCGCTCCCCGTCGCGGCCCCGTCGTCGGGGACCAGACGCGAGGATACAGCGGTCGAAGCAAGAGCGTCTGCGCCGGCTGCGATCGAGCCGGCCAGACAATCATCCCCCGGACAAAAAACGGCACGAAAAACGCCGCGCAGCCAGATCGGTGCCCGCGAGCTGGACAGGGCCAATTCCGCCTCGCGCGACCAGTCGGAGAACCATCGACGCGCCCGCAGCTACGCATCGACCGACGATCGCCCCCAGATTCCGTCGCAGAAGTCGGCGATGAGATGGGCGAGGCAGCTGCAGGAATGTATCGGCGCCATTCGCTGCCGGGCCGGCGAGCAGCTCTTGCGCGCATTCTTATCCAGCGGCATTTGAAAACACTGAGAGAAGCCGAGCGGGCGCGAGCGCCGCGCGCGCTGCGGCTGGTGCGTTTCGGGGCGTCATCGCGACGCCCGATACGATGGCCTTCTTCCGATCTGCTCAATCCTCCCCGGTTGCCCGCAGATAGTCGGCGAGGCCGGGACCGATATTGGGCACAAAGAGCTCATCGACGGCCATCCTACGCCGCGAGAGTTTTTGCTCGTCAAGATAGGTCACCAGGGCATTCAGCGTCCGAAGGCTGCCGTCGATGGAATAGTCCCACATTTGCGGCCCGAAGATTTCGCGCGTTGCTTCCACCTCTTGGATGACCCAAGGAAGGCTGACCGTCAGCGCATTAGTGTCGTACATCGACCGATAGGCGAGGTCGCGCGCTCTCGAGAACGCGTGATAAAGGCTGACCGCGAGCCAAGGCTTCTCCTGGTACAGGCTCGTTTTCAGTACCAGCGTATGCATGATCGGGAAGATGCGTGTCTTTCTGTAATATTCCGTCTCGACCTTGCGTGAATCGCGGAACAACCGCCGGATTGTCTTGCCCAATCCGGCGGGGATGATTACGGACATGAGGGCATCGATCTCGCCCCGCTCGAGCATCACCTCCAGTGTCGTGTCGGGTGGAAGTGACTCTAGCTGGATGTCGTCGGGCGGCTTGATGGAGCGGATGGGCTTGCCGGTGACCCAAACAACGTCGCTCGGCGTTACCCCGTACTCGTGGGTGAGAAACCCGCGGACCCAGACCGCGGCGGTCATCTGGTAGTCGCCCACACCCACGCGCTTGCCCTTGAGATCCTCGGGTCGCTCGATACTGGAGTTGGCACCTACGTAGAGCGCGGAATGGCGAAAGACCCGGGACGGAAAGACCGGAATCGCAATGAAGCGGGTATCGCCTTCCGAGCGCAGGATCGTATAGGACGAGAGCGACATTTCAGACGCATCGAACTCGCCGTGGTTGAGCATGCGCCAGAAAGTCTCACCTGGGCGCAAAGGAAGGAATGTCAGATCTACGCCCTCGGGCTGCACCCTGCCGTCGATAAGCGGCTGGGTACGATCATAGCGCCCGCAGGCCAACGTCAGTTCGAGCTTGCGCATGTTTCGGGAACGCTTTTGGCTGGGGAAGTGAGGGGGATTTAGTCCGTGCCATGGCCCTGTACCTTAAACAAATATTGTGCCGCCATCGCCCGGACTGGGCTCTGATCCAATCGTGCATACGACGTCATGTCCATCCCCGATTTTTCACACCCCGTGCCGACATCTTCGGCCTGACCGTCAAGACCGAGGCGCGCTCGCACGTTGATTGAAGCGACGGAGATCCGCCCCCATTCGAAGAGAAGCCGGTCGACCAAGGGCGCCGGCGCCGGTCCGAGATCACTCTCAGGGCCGTGATCCCACCTTTCCGCCGCTGGCTGCCGCCCGCGCAAACGAAAATCCGCCCGGATGCCCTCACCAGGCATCGTGCAGATACAAGATCTCGCGCCAATAGCTTGCAGCTATCGCAAAAGATAATGAGGCCGCCTTGCTGGCGACCTCATTTCATTTCGACCAGGAAACGGTACGAGCGTTATCGAGCCGCCGCCTGTTCCACCGTGTTCATCGCCCATTCCTGCGTGCAGACATCCTTGAACACGATCACGCCATCCTGGGCAGTGTCCTTGGTCAGGCAGCTGCGCCCGACGGCGGAGAGCTTGTTGCTGACATTGGTCGAATTCATCGCCCATTCCTGCGTGCAAACGTCCTTGAAGAGGACGGCGCCTGTATCGAGATATTCTTTGGTAAGGCAAGTCGCGGTCGCGGCAGTTGCCGGCGCGGAGACCGGCGCAACGGTGGCGGCCCCGGCAAGCTGCGTCGGCTGGTAACTATTCGCCGGCTTGGGGGCCGTTTCGGTCTCCGTCGGGTGGGCCCTTGCGATTTTGCTGACGACCGGGCTCGAATGGTATTTGTTTGCCGGGCGCGCGACCTTCTCCTCGAACTTCGGCTTCACGCTCACGATCCGCTGCTGAGGCATGACCGGGATATAAGGCCTGCCGAAGCTCGCAAAGCCCCCGCGGTGGCAAAACGGTGAAGCATCGGCATCCGATGAAGCTGCGAGCGCCAGCGTGGTGATGGTGGCCAAGGCGAGGACACATGTGCGCTTCGTGAGCATTGGATGCCTCCGTACTGCTCGTGCATGACAACTGTTGTGACGTTAAGAACGCCCCCCTTGTCACGATGTGATGGCGGTCACGAAAATGCGCTTTGCAGCGGTGACGCTCTTCCCCTGCGTCGCGCGCCGGCTTTAGTGTGGGCGCTGGTCGATCGCGTCGCTGGCGGAACAATGAACTCTCAAATAAGCTCAATCGATACGCGCAAGAAGGACACCTCGGCATGAAATGGCCATCGAGCAGGATCGTCATCGGCGCGTTGATTGTCGTGATCGCAGCCGCCGGCGCTGTCCTGGCGATGAGATGGCTATGGCCGGGCGCGGGCGATCGGCGGCCGAAACTGGTCGACGTGCGGCCGCTTTCACCGGTCACCCGCAACTCGATGATCGTGACGCCGATCGCCATCTCGCTCGATGCGATCAGGGACGCCCTGGAGGCGGCAGCCCCCCGCGACTTCTCAGGCAAGCCCAGCATTCCGACGCCCCCGTTCCTCGCCAATGCGGATATCGGCTGGTCGGTCGCGCGCGGCCCGTTCGTGGTGGCCGGTCGACCCGACGGGCTTGCCATCTCCACCACGCTGAACGGATCGTTTCGCGCAGCCGCCCAAATGACGAATCAAGGTGGAGGCGCGCAGGACCCTCCTGGTGGTTTCGGGCCCCGCGGCTTCCCGGGCCCACCCGGTGGCTTCCCGGGGCCGCCCGGCGGCTTCTTCGGTCCCCCCGGCGGCTTCCCTGGTCCTCCACCCGGAACCTATCCAGGGTCGCGCGGTGGAGCCGGCGCCGGACAGGAACAGGGTGCCCAGAGCCAACCCGAGAGGACGGTCGAGCAGCGCGCCGATATCAGCGGCAACGTGATGCTGACAGCCCGGGCCCTCCTGCTGCCAGGGTGGCGGTTGGACCCTAATCTGGTGGCGCAGGTCACGATCGCCGACGCTTCACTGTCGCTCATGGGCATGAAGCTCAGCTTGGCCGACGCGGTGAAGCCGTTGCTCGACCGTACCGTCAACGAACAGGTGACGGCGCTGCAATCGCGGATACGCAATGATCCGTTTCTGGAGACCGCTGCACGGCGCGAATGGACCAAGATGTGCCGTTCGATCCCGCTCGGCGCGGCCGCGGCCGGCGTACCCAATCTGTGGCTGGAGCTTCGTCCGACCCGGGCCTTCGCCGCGCAGCCGCGCATCAACGAATCCGCGCTCACGCTGACCATCGGCGTTCAGGCGGAAACAAGGATCGTGCCGAACGAGACCAAGCCCGACTGCCCATTCCCGGCACAATTGGAACTGGTGCCGCAGGTCGAAGAGGGCCGCGTCAACGTCGCCGTACCCATCGATATTCCGTTCACCGAAGTGACCCGGCTGCTGCAAGCGCAACTGCAGGGAAGGACGTTCCCCGAGGACAGAAGCAGCGCGTTTACGGCGACCGTCCGGGGAGTGACGCTCGCAGCATCGGGTGACCGGCTGCTGATCTCGCTGCGCATCAAAGCCAATGAGAACAAAAGCTGGTTCGGGTTCGGCACCGAGGCAACCATCCATGTATGGGGCCGGCCGGTGCTCGATCGCGCACGTCAGCAACTGCGTCTCACCGACGTTGCGCTCGACGTCGAGTCTCACGCCGCGTTCGGGCTGCTCGACGCGGCGGCGCGGGCTGCGGTGCCGTATTTGGAGAGGACGGTGGCCGACAACGCGGTGATCGATCTGACACCGTTCGCGACGAATGCGCGGCGGAGCATCGATGCGGCGATTGCAGACTTCCGCAAGAACGCCGATGGCGTTCGCGTCGATGCCACGGCCACAGACTTGCGCCTCGTCGCCATCGAATTCGATGCCAACACGCTCCGAGTGATCGCGGAAGCCGACGGCACGGTCCGCGTCGCCGTAACAAAACTGCCGGAGCGATGACGGATGGCGGACACAAGCGCACGCCGGCTTGCATTCAATCCCTCACCGGTCGAACGTTGACCGGCATCGGTCCAGGGTAGCTCAATGCAAGACATCGACCTGTATCGCGGCGACTTCGAGGACGTCGCCGAACTCACCCGTCGCGTCTGGTTGCCGGAATATGGCGGAAAGACGTGGGTGGCATTGCCAGATGGGCCCTTCTTCCGCTGGCAAGGGGCGCAAAACGGTGCACGATGCGTCGCCGCCTATGACGGAACGAAACTCATCGGCAGCACATTTTCCTTCCCGTATTCGCTGCGGATCGGCTCCTCCGTGCATCCGAGCGCGCTGATCAGCGGGTTCACGGTCGACCCGGATCATCGGCGCGTGGCGTTGCCGCTGCTGCAACGCCTGCGTCGCCACCACGAGGACCAGGGAATTGGATTCTCCCTTGGCGTGGTCCTGAGCGATCCCACGTCGATCTCGTGTCGGTTCTGGACCAAGTACGCAGAGACGTTTCCTCAAAACTTCCGTTTTCTTTTTCCCATCGGTTACTGGGTGAAGGTTCTAGCGCCGCGAAGGATGGCGCGCGCAGGCGTCAAGGCTTGGGAGCGGACAGCCAGCCGCGCCCTGGGCGGCCTGCTCAGCCTGACTCCGCATCGCTATGATCCGGACGTGCGGCCTTACCAGGCCGGCGACCTGCAGCAGTGCGCGCAGATCCTGGACAAGGCTTCGTCCGATATCGACTGGGCTTTGATCTGGTCGGCGGAGCACCTGCAAAATCAGCTGGAGAGCTCCCTGTCCGGGACCTTCGTTTTCGAACGCGATGGCCGGGTTCGCGGGATGGTGAACTATCATTTGCTGTTATTGCAGGGACGAGAGCCCGTTCGCACGGCGCTCATCGACTTATGGGCAGACGACGGTCTCACCGGCGCACAGCGTGCGCGATTGTTGAGCCACCTCTGCACCGATCTGCGCGAGCGCGATGTGGATCTCGTGATGGCGCTCCGTTGCGCGATGATGCCGGCGGGAGCGTTCGCGGCGAATCTCTTCCTGCCGACCCCTGCGCAATTCCAGATGGGTGCCCTCTTCACGGGAGGCCCAGTTCCGCTGCCGCTGCCCAAGACCTGGAGTCTCGTGATGATGTGAACCTGAAGGCGGAGAGACTCACTAAGGTCTGTGCCAGGATGGGGCGGTGGGCTCGATCCAGCGCATGTGCGTGAAAATTCTCGGAACAGATGGCCCCCAAATTTGCCTACAGGTTGCCTTGCTCAAAAACCGTAAGAAACTGTAGGGTCGAGACTGCCCGGATTGTCAGTGGAAAATAGGCATGAGCGATCTTGGTACCAGATTTCCCAGTCACAAAACGAACATTGAACAGCCGGCATCGGAGCGGCTTGCCGAAGGGCGTGCGGCCGCGGCCTCTGAACAGGTCGTCGACCTGACCCAGTGCCGCACCATCGGCGAGGTCTTGCGGAGCCATGCCGATATTCGTCCCGACCGACCGGCCATCGTCGCTTCGCAGTTTGCGGTTCTTTCGTTTCGAGAGTTGCAAGACCAGATCGATGCGGTCCGCGCACGCTTGCGCCAAGCCGGGTTCGGTCGTGACGCCAGAATCGCAGTCGCGATCGCGAACAGTCCGGAGGCGGCTCTGGCGATCGTTGCCGTTGCGTCCTCGGCAGTGGCCGTGCCACTCGATCCCAAACTGACCGTCGCCGAAGTCGAGAGGTGTCTGCTTGCTCTACGACCCAGCGCCGTGCTTGCCCTTCGCGGCAGCGACTCAGCGGCCCGTCATGTGGCGGAGCAGCACGGCTTTCACCTGATCGAGGCGATCGTCGCGCAGCACGGAAAATTCGGATTGCAATTGGCGGCGCCAAGAATTGGCGCGGCCTTGCCCCTCGATGACCCCGACCCGGAAGCGCCAGCCTTCATTCTGCACACGTCGGGGACCACCGCCGAACCGAATCTGGTCCCGTTCAGCCATCGCAACCTGCTGGCCGTCACCCAGCGTCTGCAGGCTTGGTTCAACCTGACGCCACAGGACCGCTGCCTAAACGTGTCGCCCGTCTATTATTCCCACGCACTCACCACGACGGTGTTTCCACCGTTGCTGACCGGCGGCGGCGTCGCGTTTCCTGCCAATGCTTCCAATGTGGACGTTTCGGAGTGGCTTGGCGCCCTGGAGCCCACGTGGTACTCGGCCGGTCCCACCTTGCACCTCTCCGTCCTCGAAAAGGCTCAACTGCGACCCGACGCGCGGACCATGCATTCGCTGCGCTTCATATCATCTGCGGGTGCGCCCCTGGCCGGCGATGTGCATGAACGCATGCAAACGGTGCTTGGTGTCCCCGTATTGGAACATTATGGCTCCAGCGAAACCGCGCAGATTTCCACAAACCTACCCCCGCCGGGTCGATCGAAGCCCGGCACCTGCGGCATTCCAGCGCCGGACGTCGTCGTGAAGATCGTCGGCGAGGATGGAAGCCCGCTCCCCTCCGGCGAACGGGGCGAAATCCTTGTGCGGAGCCCCTCGGTCATGTCGGGCTACCTTAATGCTCCCGAACTCAACCGGACCGCGTTCGTCGACGGCTGGTTTCGAACGGGGGACATCGGCAGTCTCGATAGGGATGGCTTCCTTAGTCTGCATGGCCGCCAGAAAGAGTTGATCAACCGAGGCGGCGAAAAAATTGCACCGATCGAAATCGACCAGGCGCTGATGAGCCATCCGGACGTCGCGCAGGCTGCGGCCTACGCGGTCCCGCACCCCCGCCTTGGTGAAGACGTTGCGGCGGCCGTCGTTCTGAGGCCGGGATCAAAAGTCACTCCGGAAGAACTCAGGGAATTCCTCGGCAAACAGGTCGCCACGCACAAGAACCCACGCCGCATCACGATCGTCGATCAGTTGCCCAAAGGGATCACCGGCAAGGTGCAACGCAAGCGGTTGAGCGAGAGTTCAGAGGAGCAATCCGATTCCGCACTGTCAGAGGTGCGCTTGCACGCGGATTTGCTGCAGCTGTGGAAGAAGTTCTTGAAGACGGACAACGTCTCCGTCGACGACGACTTTTTCGAGAAAGGAGGCGACTCCCTGCTGGCAATGGAGTTGCATCTCGAAATTCAGCGTCTGACCGGCCAAGCCCTTTCGGAATCGGTTTTGTTCGAAGCGGCAACCGTTCGCGAGCTGGCAAAGCGGCTTTCTCGCTCAGGGGGTTTGCGCCCGTGACAAGCCGCTCGTGTGTTACCCGGAGGCTCTTCGAATACCATTTTGATTGAACCTCCAGCGTTGCGGCTGAAACCCAGAAAGAGCCGCCAGCTCTCCTTGTGCCTATCCGGGTAGACGCCGACGAATGCCGTATACGAACCGCATCTTTAATTCGATCGGTGAAGTTGACCTGACCGCTTGGGAGCAGGTGCGCGCCGAATCCGGCCGCTCGGTTTTCATGGACCCGCGCTTCATCGCCGCGGTCGAAGCCAGCATGAAGCCGAACTGCCGGTTCTGGTATGTCATCCTCTATGACGGGAATAACCGTCCTGCCGCGTGTGCCTGCCTTACCGCGATGACCATCGACCTCGCAGACCTCGCAGATCCGCGCCTGGCATGGATCATCCGCCACGTGCCCAAATTGCTGTCCAGATTTCGAAATCTGAAACTATTCATCTGCGGGTTGCCGGGGTCGCCGGGCGAGAAGAACCTGGCGCTGAGACCGATCAATTCGAGCGCAGAGGTTCTCTCGGTGCTGGATGCAGTGGTTCTCGATTTGGCGACGGAAACCGGATCGGACGCGATTGTTTACAAGGAGTTCGGAAAGGATGATCTGGAATGGACGAGACCTCTGCTGGCTCTCGGGTATCGACCAATCTCGACGCCGCCGATGCACTTCTTCAAGCCCTCATTTCGGAGCTTTGGCGAATACTGCACCGCGCTGAAAACGCGCTATCGTCAGCAGATCAACCGCTCGATCCGAAAGCTGAAGCATCCGGGGATCCGTCAAGCAATCCTGACGGACCGCGAAGAGATTTTGCGGCTGTACACTGCCGAGGTCCATGACTTGTATTGTCAGATGGCAGCCAAGGCCGAGGCCAAGCTTGAAATCCTTCCGATCGAATTTTTCCATCAATTGATGTCGCAGTTGGAAGGCGATGTCGATCTGGTGGTCATCTTCAAGGATTCGAGGGTCATTGCATTCGGCTGGTGCCTTCACGCCGGGTCGTCTTATCACCTGTTATTTGCCGGTCTCGATTATCAGCTCAACGAACAGCTGGATTTGTATTTCAACCTGATGTACGCGGGACTCGATCGCGCCTTGCGCAAGCAGGCAGCGACGATCCACGTCGGACAGTCGGCAGACGCGTTCAAGGCCAGGATCGGTTGCTATAGCGAGCCGCTATACGTGCTTGCGAAGGGGCTAACGCCATTGATGGCGCTGTTGATTCGCTTCGCAGGAAATTTGCTCGTCGTGCAGAAGCCGGCGCTTCCCTCGTCCGACATTTTTCGCAAGGACGTCGTCGAGAACGTGACGTGACGACGGAGCAGAAGCGTCAGCGCATCGGTCACTGCCGGTCGGCAACAGCTCGTTTTTGTGACCGTGATCACAGCACCCTGACGGTCCCATGCGATAGCTTGCGAAATAGAAGCGAGGGAAAGTGCTCGAAGAAACGGAATCATTGCAATGAACACGAGTTGCAACGCAGAACCGGAACGTCTTCCAGCGTGGCGAGCTCACCTCGGGCGCGCATACAGCTCATGTGGAGCTTGGGAAATTACGGAGCGGACCTCTGCCCCGAACAACCTTCTCTTGGACGGGGGCTGTTTCTTGATCTGATGCACAACCATCAAGCTTGCGAAGATTACGCGAACATCTACGGTACGCACGCGGAACTCTGACGCAAGCGCGCTTTTCGGGGGCTGACCTGTCAGCCGGAAAGCGAGGTAGAATGCGACACCCTGCCGGCAGGGTGCAATGAGTGGCTTTTCGGGCGGCGGGAGAGGCGCGTGAGCGAAGTCTTCAACGAAGACCGGCGGGCGTGGCAGTGGGTGGCTGCCGAACCCCAAACGGCCTCACCTACCATCGTACCGGCCCCGGCATCCCGTCACGAGCCATTTCCCCTGACCGACCTGCAAAAGGCCTATTGGCTCGGACGCAGCGACTATTTCGAACTCGGGAACGTTGGCTGCCACGTCTACGTCGAGGTCGATCTGCCCGGACTTGATCGCCGCCGGTTGCAGGCTGCCTGGCAGAAACTGATCGATCGCCATGAGATGCTGCGCGCCGTCATTCGTGACGATGGATTGCAGCAGATCCTACCGCACACCCCGCATTACGATATCAAGCATCTCGACCTGCGAGGGGCGGATC
>DASSJW010000257.1:0-11666 GCA_035690995.1 Xanthobacteraceae bacterium | reverse complement strand
CCGCAGGAGCGCAGCTATCATACGGCAGCAGGCTTCATGCTCAATCACCTCGGTTATTTGCCGGGCGTCGGCGAAAGTTTCGACAGCCAAGGCTGGCGTTTCGAGGTCGTCGATCTCGATGGCCGTCGCATTGACAAGATTATGGCGATGCGCATTGCCGCCGGCCGGCGGCGCGCGGTAGTCTAAGCAAAGCGCGCCATCTATAGACACGCCGGTCAGTCCGGCGAATCTCGTCATCGCACCGCAAACCGCGGTCATCAATTGAAGATTCAATACACTGCGTGCAGCCGAGCCGTGTCGATCGAGATCGAGACGGAGCCGCAGTCAGCGCTGTATGAGGTCGCGGTGGGCCGGCAGACAGCGTGTTGACTGCGCCATCCCTGGGTTAGAACTCGGCATGCAGGCGCGCGGAGAACACCGATACCGGTCCGCGATCCGCGTTGTCGGCGACATCGGCGATGAATTGGTAGTCGAACGTCAGCGTCGACCACTTGTTGACGTTGTAGGCATAGAAGGTCTCGATAATTTTTTCCGGACGATAGTTGATCTGGCCGTCGCCGATCAGGATGCCGAGGCCGCCGATTGCGAGGAAATCGCGGTGATCCCTCGAGAGGGCATTGATCGCGCCCGCAAGGCCGATCTTGTCGTCGGGCCGTCCCCAAGTCGTGCCGCGGATGGAGGTGCCGAACGAAAGGCTGGCGTCGATGTCGGTGAACGCCTGGATCTCGTTCTTGCCGTTATTCCAGCTCCAGCGTCCGAATATCCCGACGTCGTCGGTGAGCGCCTGCTCGACATTCAAGTAGTAGCCGTACTTGGTTCGCGCCTGCCGGGTCTGGACGATGGCATCGTTCGGATCGAGGCCCGGATTGATCAGGGTGAGATCGATGGCCTCGCGGTAGCTGCCGGAGAAATAAGTGTCGGCCCAGACGCCCATGCGAAGCTTGCCGGGGCGGGAGAACAAGGCGTAGCGGGTCTCCAGCTCGGTGACGTAGGCGCCGCGCGCGAACAGCTTCGTGTCGAACTCGTTTGCGTTGGGTTCGTTTCCAGCCAGGAAATAGCCGACGCGCAGGGCCCAGTGTTTCTGATTGAGCTCGACGACCGCGCCGTAGGTAAGGCCAACCCTATCCGCGGGATAGTCGAAGGCGCCGGCCGCCCAGATCGACCAGTTCATGAAATCGGCGCGCGAGTCCATGGCATAGGCATTGTTGTCGAAGATGTCATGGACGGCGAATTTTCCGACTTGAACGGTCAGTCGCGATACGTCGGGTTTCTGGCCCAGCTGGCCGTACGCGCTTGCGACCGTTTCCTGCTCGCCGCCAAATCCAAACGTCTGCCGGAGGAACAGGCGCGACGTGTTGTAGCGCGGATACGGAAAATTCGACTTCTGGGCTTCGCCGTTGGGAAAGCCGGCGGCGCCACTGGTGTCATGCAGGCCGAAGCCCTGCAGCAGCTCCGGATTGTAATAGAGCGCGCCGCCCTCCCACAGCCGCAGGCCGAGAAAGGCACTGGTGGTCCAGGTCTGCCGCGTTTGCGCCCACGGCGTGAAGCTGTGCTCGCCGACATAGGGCGACCGGAATGCCGGGTAGCCCTGCTGGATGTAGGTGGTCTGCCCGTGGATCTCCCAGTTGTCGAAGTGAGTTTGCGATGCCTCGCCGCCGAAGTTGCCGGTCCAGGCGTTTCCGCTGGGGCCGCCGATCTTGTAGTTCAGCCCGGCGCGGGCGGTGTGGATGTCGTACGACGAGCCGGCGGTCGCGCCCGAGGGGAACACGACGTCGGCATTCCCGAAATTCAGATAGAGATATTCCAGCCGCAGCGTCCAGCTTGGTGCGATCGCGACCTCCGTTCCGGCACCCGCGGTCCAGCCGGTGTGGAGATGCAGAACCCTGTCGGTGTCGTCGACGACCCCGGGAGTTTGCAGAAAGCGTCCCAGCGACCAGGCGAAACCGCCCGTGGCGTAGACCATCCAGTGGTCGAATGCGTAGCCGACGCGCCCGCGCAGCGTTCCCATCAACTCGATCTTCTCGGCAAGGTCGGTGTCGGCGGTGGTGCGAAACCACGCGAGATCGTCCGCCGACAGATAATTCAAGACCGACAGATCGCCCTCGATACCCAGCAGAACACGCGATGGCAGAACATGATTGTATCCCGCCTGGACGCCGGCGCTGAGGCTGCCGAATGAGCTGTGGAAACTGGTCGGGTCGGGGTCGCCCAGCCCGACTTGCGCGCTGCCCCGGCTGTATCCGACATGGCCACCGAAATAGAGGCCGCTCCAATCGTAATACGGAACGCTGGCGGGCGCCTTGACCGGCAATCTGATGGCGACATCGGCGGCGTCGACGGAGTTGGTCAGCCCGACGGCGAAGAGAGCGGCGCCGAGCCCGCGTGCTGTTCGAGCGATCACTGTTGCCCCCACCGTCCGTCCCCACGATCTCTGGTTAGTCCAAAGCCCGCTTACCTTATAGGACATAGGTGCAATTGCGAACGAGTTGCAACAAACTTAACTGCAATGTGGCGCCGGAGCAACGCTCGAGGCACCGGACCCCATCCCGCTGGGCAACGGCGTGCTGACGAACGGCGATGGTGGGAACGGGATGTAGCCAGGCGACTTTACTATTTGCGGTTGGCGGCCGCGGTGTGTTTCGGCCACAGACAGGGAGAAATATGGTCGACTTGTTCTGGCGCCGTTCATGTAGG
The DNA here is from genome assembly GCA_035690995.1 of Xanthobacteraceae bacterium. Lineage (GTDB taxonomy): Bacteria > Pseudomonadota > Alphaproteobacteria > Rhizobiales > Xanthobacteraceae > VAZQ01. The sequence continues at coordinate 8,972 of DASSJW010000257.1, read as the reverse complement.
CTTTGTATATATGTCCTAATGTTGCTCATATGAGCGCTGACAAGGCGCCGTCCGAGGGTGGAATCGACGTGTCAGGCGACCCGCATGGCTCCAAGCTCCGGGTGCGCGCCTTATCGGCGCGCACGCAGGCGCTCATTGTTGTGTCGCTCGTGGTCGCCGGCGCCACCGCCGTCTGGGCGATCAAGCCGCAGCCCACCGGCAAAGCGGCGGATATGGATACCGCAATCTCGAGCCAGTCGAAGCGGACGCGGGGCTTGTTCTATCCCAGCGCCACCCAGTGGGCGACGCTGACGGTGGAACCCGTCCAGCAACGGGTGTTCCGCTCGGAGCACGTGACCGAGGGCAAGATCGCCGTCGACGAAGATCGCTCGACGCCGATCTTCTCCCCCTATGCCGGCCGAGTCACCAAGCTGTTCGTCAAGCCCGGCGACGTCGTCACGGTCGGCCAGACATTGTTCACCGTCGAAGCAACCGACATGGTGCAGGCGCAGAACGACTTCATCACCGCCTCGACCGCGTTGAACAAGGCCCACTCGACGCTCAATCTCGCCCAGATCAACGACAAGCGGCAGCGCCTCCTGTATGAGGGAAAAGCGGTTCCGCTCAAGGAAGTGCAACAGGCGCAGGGCACGCTCGACGCCGCCGAGAACGACGTGCGTTCCGCCGAAGTCGCGCTGGAAGCGGCGCGCAACCGGCTGCGCATCCTCGGCAAGACCGATGCCGAGATCACCGAATTCCAGACCAAAGGCACGATCAATCCGGCCACTGCGATCTATGCGCCGATTGCCGGGACGATCGTGCAGCGCAAGGTCGGACCGGGACAGTATGTCGGGAGTGGCGCGAGCGATCCGGTGTTCGTGATCGGCGACCTGTCCACGGTCTGGGTGGCGGCCTATATCCGCGAGACCGAAGCGCCGCTGGTGCGTGTCGGTCAGCCGATCTATTTCACCGTCCTGGCCTATCCAGACCGGCCTTTCCCCGCCACCATCTCCTACGTGGCGACCGCGCTCGACCCCACCACGCGCCGGCTGCTGGTGCGAGCGTCGGTGGACAACGCCGCCGGACTGCTGAAGCCGGAGATGTTCGCCAGCGTGAAGATCCTCACCGGCGAAGGCGAAAAGGCGGTCGCCGTCCCGCGCGACGCCATCATCCACGAAGGCGAGAGCGCCCGCGTGTGGGTCACCCGTGAGAACGACACCTCGATCGAACTGCGCCAGGTCAAGCTTGGAATGGCCAATGGCAGCATGGTGGAGGTGGTGGAAGGGCTGGGGCCCAGCGACCGTGTGATCACCAAGGGCAGCCTCTTCATCGATCGGGTGGTCGCGGCAGCGACAGGCAGTTAATTGCATTCGGGCGGCAGGAGCCCGCGTATAAGACACGTAAATATTGCAAACACGTCGGTCGTTTCCATTTGCGCGGAAACTGAAACCAATCTAGACCTCGCGCCGGGCGACTGAGGCATTGACATGAATGCGGTCGTCGCCTTTTCCCTGAAGCATCGCGTCCTGATGGTGGTGCTGTTCGTGATGATGCTCACGGGCGGCATCATGGCGTTCCGCGAGCTCAACATCGAGGCCTACCCTGATCCCACGCCGCCGATGGTGGATGTGATCACGCAGTCCCCGGGGCTCTCCGCCGAGGAGATCGAGCGCTACATCACCATCCCGATCGAGACGCAGACCTCCGGGTTGCGCAATCTCACCTCGATCCGCACCATTTCGCTTTACGGCCTCTCGGACGTGAAGCTGCAGTTCTCTTTCGATTTCACCTATGAGCAGGCGCTACAGCAGGTGCTCAATCGGCTGTCACAAGTCCCGCCTCTGCCGAACAATGCGCAGCCGCAAATTTCACCGGTCAGCCCGATCGGCGAGATCTACCGCTACCGTCTGGTCGGCCCGCCCGGCTACAGCGTGCTCGATCTCAAGACGCTGCAGGATTGGGCGCTGCAGCGGCGGTTCCGGGCGGTACCCGGCGTGATCGATGTCATCGGCTGGGGCGGCAAGACCAAGACGTTCGAGCTCGAGGTCGATTTCAACAAGCTCATTGCTTACGGGCTGACGCTGCCGCAAATGCTGCAGGCGCTGAACAACAGCAACATCAATGTCGGCGGCAACACCGTCAATATCGGCCCGCAGGCGGCGGTGGTGCGGGGCGTAGGCCTCATCCGCTCGATCGAGGACCTGCGCAACACGATGCTCACCCAGAGCGGCGGCAACCCGGTCCTGGTGCGGGACGTGGCGACCGTGACGGTCGGGCAAAAGCCGCGCCTCGGCATCGCCGGCCACGACGCGGATGACGACATCGTCCAGGGCATCGTGCTGATGCGCCGCGGCGAGCAGAGCATGCCCACGATCAAGCGGGTCGAGCGCGAAGTCGAGCGCATCAACGGTTCGAACATCCTGCCGCCGGGCGTCCGCATCGAGCGCATCTATGACCGCAAGGACCTGATCGACATCACGACCCGAACGGTGCTGCACAACATGGCGTTCGGCATCGCGCTGATCTTTCTTTTGCAGTGGATGTTCCTGGGCAATCTGCGCAGCGCGCTGATCGTTGCCGCCACGATACCGTTCGCGCTGTTCTTCGCCGTCGGCATCCTCGTGCTGCGGGGCGAATCGGCCAACCTCCTCTCGGTCGGGGCGATCGATTTCGGACTCATCGTCGACGCCACCGTCATCATGGTGGAAAGCATCTACCGCCGCCTCGGCCAGGTGATGGCGCCGGCTGCTGGTCCGGCCGGTGCGGCGGAAGGACTGACCGGCAAGCTGGCAGCGATCTTTTACGCCGCGTCGGACGTCAACCGTTCCATTTTCTTCGCGGCCGGAATCATCATCGCGGGCTTTCTGCCGCTGTTCACGCTCAGCGGCGTCGAAGGGCATATCTTCGGGCCGATGGCGAAGACCTACGCCTATGCCCTGGCGGGAGGGCTGCTCGCCACCTTCACGGTGACGCCGGCGATCAGCGCCATCCTGCTCCCCGAGCACGTGCGCGAAACCGAAACCTGGGTGGTGCGGGTGTTGCACCGCCTGTATACCCCGGCCCTGCACTTCGCCGTCGCGAACAGGCTGCTCGCCATCGCCGGCGCCGTGACGCTCCTCCTCCTTGCGGGTCTCGCCGTCCGCTCGCTCGGGCTCGAATTCCTTCCCAAGCTCGAAGAAGGCAACCTGTGGATCCGGGCGACCATGCCGTCCACCATTTCGCTCGAGGAGGGCAACGGATACGTCAATCGCATGCGCGAGGTCATTCGCGGCTTCCCGGAGGTGGAATCGGTGGTGTCGCAGCATGGGCGGCCGGACGACGGAACCGATGCGGCGGGGTTCTTCAACGCCGAATTCTTCGCCCCTCTGAAGCCGATCAGCCAGTGGCCCAAGGGCGTCGACAAGGACGCGCTCACGGCGGACCTGCTGAGCAAGCTGCAGAACGAGTTTCCCGGCGTGGAGTTCAACTTCTCGCAATATCTCCAGGACAACGTCGCCGAGGCGGTGTCGGGGGTGAAAGGCGAGAATTCCATCAAGCTGTTCGGCAACGATTTGCAGGCGCTCTCCGACACCGCCAACAAGATCAAGGCGGTGCTGGCCACCGTGCCCGGCATTACCGATCTCGCGGTCTTCACCTCGCTGGGCCAGCCGACGGTGCAGATCGACATCGACCGCGCGCGGGCGGCGCGCTACGGCCTTGCGCCGGGCGACATCAACGCCACCATCCGGGTGGCAATCGGCGGGGACTCGGCCGGCGATCTGTACGAACCCGGCAGCGATCGGCATTTCCCCATCGTGGTCAGGCTGGCGCCGCAGTTCAGGCAGGATCCGGCGGTCATCCAGAACCTGCGGATCGGGGTTCAGGGGCCGAACGGAATCACCCAGATCCCGTTGAGCGACGTTGCAACGGTCAAGCTCGTCTCGGGCGCCTCCTATATCTACCGCGAGGGCCAGGAACGTTATCTGCCGATCAAGTTCAGCGTGCGCGACCGTGATCTCGGCAGCGCGATCCAAGAGGCGCAACGCAAGGTCGCCCAGCAAGTGCCCTTGCCGGTCGGGTCGCGCATGGAATGGGTGGGCGAGTTCGGCAATCTGCAGGACGCGATCGCCCGGCTCAAGATCGTCGTGCCGCTCAGCCTTGCCCTGATCGCCTTGCTGCTTTGGGTCAATTTCGGCTCCGTGCCCGATACGCTCCTGACCATGAGCGTCATCCCGATGGCGGTGGTCGGCGGAATCTTTGCGTTGTTCCTGATGCGCATCCCGTTCAGCGTCTCGGCCGCAATCGGGTTCATCGCGCTGTTCGGCATTTCGGTCATGGACGGCATCATCATCCTGTCGCAATTCAATCAGCTGATCGACGCGGGCCTCGATCGCACCGCCGCGATCCTGCGCACCGGCGAGCTGCAGATGCGCCCGGTGCTGATGACTTGCGTCATTGCCGGCGTCGGCTTGCTGCCGGCGGCGATGTCCTCGGGCATTGGCTCGCAAGTCCAAAAGCCGCTCGCCGTGGTAGTGGTCGGCGGCATGATGCTGGCGCCGATCATCATCCTGATCACGCTGCCCGTGCTCATTCTGATGTTCTCGCGCCGCACGCCGCGGGCGGTGGTGCAAGACGCGGTGCCGGCGCCGGCGTGACGATCGCGTCGCGATCCCGTCAGAATTGAAGGCGGATACGAGGCGCCAGACGATGGGGGCGAGCGCTAGGCTGGCCTGTTATGCCCTCGCCGACCCTGCGCAAATTCAACGGTGTAGCCGTCCGGATCGTAGGTCTGCATGGACCGTTCCCACGGGTGATCCTGCGGCGGACGGTGAAAGTTGACGCCTCGCGCCGTGAGCTGCTCATACAGAAGGTCGAGCTCGTCGGTGCTGAGCTCCACCTGGATGGCTGCGCGCTGCTCGCGGGTCATGGTTCTTGCCGCCGCGGCCTCGGGAAGCCGGGTGGAGAGCAGACCAATCGTGCCACCCAAAGGACCGCCCACGCGGATCATGGCGAATGTCGGAGCACGGTTCGCCTCGACCACCAGCCCCAACTTCTCACCGTAGAATTCCACCGATCTGTTCACGTCCTCGACCGCCAACGTGAAACCTTCCAGCCTCACCTCGATGGTCATGGCGACCTCGTGATTGCTCATTGCCCCGACGGGGTGCGCAGGCCACCCCAGGCGTCGCGCACCTGGTGGTAATGGACCTCGGGAGCGTAGTCCGGCGTACGCAGGCCGAGCGTCTTCACGTCGAGCCGGCCGGCGGCGCCAAGCAGCGTATAGGCTGCGATCACCCGGTCGCGTTGCGCCCCGATGAGCCGCGCGCGCGCGGCCATCAGGTCCTGCTGCGCGTTGAGCACGTCCAGCGTCGTGCGTTGCCCGCCCTGTGCTTCCTTCTGCACCCCGGAGAGTGCCACGTTGGCCGCGCGCACCTCGGATTCCGCCGCCGACAGCGCGACCTTCGCTCCCTCGTGGCTGACCCAGGCGCCGATCACCGCGGTCTGGGTCTGGTTGCGAATGAGTTCGAGCACGATGCGGGCCTGCATCGCGATCTCCTTGGATTGGCGGATCTGCGAAGCCGCCAGTCCGCCGTCGTAGATCGGCACGTTGGCCTGGCCGATGATCGAGGCGATATCGTTGCCCTTGGCGCTCAGCGTGGGGTCATTTTCCCACTGGCGCTGGACGCTGCCTTGCACCGAAAGATTGGGCCACAGGCTGCTTTCCGCGATCTTGGTGCCGAGCTGAGCGACGTCGGTGTCGTACATGGCCGCCATGATGGCGGGATGCTCCTTGCGGCTGATCGCCAGCGCCTCCTCCCGGCTCTTGGGCAGCAGCCGGTCGATCGGATCGGCCGGCGCCAGCCGACCGGGCGCCGCGCCGATGATCTGCGCGTAGATTGCCTGGCTGATGGCGTAGTTGACCTCCGCCGCGTTGAGGTCGGCGAGCCCGCGGCTCTGCCGGGCCTCGGCCTGCGCCACGTCCGTCGGGGTGACGTCGCCGGCGTCGAGCCGCTTCTTGGTGGTGCCGAGCGTCTCGCGCAGAAACGTCACGTTCACGCGCTGCGCTTCGACCAGGCTCTGGTTGGCGAGCACGTTGGTATAGGCGATCACCGCGTCGAGCAGCACGCCTTGTCCGGTATTGCGCAACGCTTCGCGGCCGGACTGCACCTGGGCTTCGGACTGGCGCACGGTGTTGGCGGTCTTGAAGCCGTTGAAAATCGATTGCGTGACGGTCAGCCCGATGGTCCAGGTGCGCAGCGTGGCGGTCTGGAGCGTATTGTCGGGGAACAGCACCCGGACCTGCTGCAGCCCTCCCGTCAGCACGGCCATGATCTGCGGTCGGTAGCCGGAAAGCGCCTGCGGGATGGTCTCGTCGGTTCCGCGCAGGCGCGCCCGCTCGGCGTTGAGCTGCGGGTTGCCCTGATAGGTCCGCACCAGCGCTTCCGGCAGCGTCTCCGCCGTCGCCGGGGCCGGCGGCAGTGCGAGAAGGGCGGCGACGACGAGGATGGCGCGAGCCGCGCGCGGCATGCCGCAGCGGGAAGCAGCCGGCGCGCGGGCGCGCAGCCTCCCCTTCGCACGCAAGACGCTGACCGCTACGCGCATCGACACGACCCGGACTTCAATACAAGCTGGCTTAGAATGCCCCCGTGGCGAAAACATTGCAGGTTCCGCCGCCCGCCGCCAGTCGATTCCATGACCGTGCGCGCAGGGCAATTAATCCCTTGAAATTACCGCCGAAAATGAGGCGTTCTGGGGCCGGCGGGAGGCGCTCCGGCGATTGACATCCGGCATTTGGGCGCGTTTCTCTGCCGCCGCAGAAAGGACCGGACCGGGGCATGGGCAATCTCGTCTACCGCAGGACCTTCACGGTCGAATGGGGCCACTGCGACCCGGCCGGCATCGTGTTCAACAGCCGGTTCTTCGAGTTCTTCGACTGGAGCTCCTGGCTGCTGTTCGAGCGGGCGCTCGGGGTGCGACCGAGTGCCCTGGGTCCGACCTTCGGCATCGTCGGCATACCGCTGGTCGACGCCAAGGCCCGCTTTCTCAGGCCCGCACAGTTCAACGACGTGGCCGACATCGCCTCCGAAGTGAGCGCGTTTCGGCGGTCGAGTTTCGACGTCACGCACCATATCTCTATCGGCGGGCAGCTCGCGGTCGAGGGCCACGAAACCCGGGTGTGGGCCGCCCAGGATCCGAACGATCCGGTCAAATTGAAGGGAATTCCGATCCCCGCCGCCGTGATCGAGCGGTTTCGGGCCGGACCCTAGGGACTCTCGATCGTGCAGCAAATTCCCGATCGCGGGTCTGGCAGCCCGATACCGTTGGCCGCATGTCCAGGCCGTGAGGACACCCGATTGATGACAGAAGGCATCACCCTCGCGTTCGGACTGCGGTTCGCGGACCTTTACCACCGCGACGGCCTGGTGCGCCTCGACGGCTGCTTCGTGGATTTTCTGAAGGTCCAGGATCCGCAGCTGCACGGCCGGCTGATGGCGGCGCGCGCGGCGCCCGAGCAGGCAGCCGGCAAGCCGGAATCGGAGCTCATCGTCGAACTCGCGCCGGTGCTGGACGCGTTCATCGCCGAGCTCTTCGGCATCGCCCATGAGGTCGGGGCGCTGCGGTCGCGTCATGACGCGCTGGCGCCGCTCTACTCGGTCAAGCGATTGTTCGTGCAGCGGCGCGCCGCCAAGAAATACGGCCCCGATCAGGCCGCGGGTTTCGACGGACCGGCTTTGCGCCGCGAGCTTGAGCCGTTGCTCGGCGGCGAGCTGACCGAATTGCGCTTCGCCGAGCACGTCGATGCCTGGATGAAGGCCGAAGGCGACAATGCCACTGCGCTGGATCTCGCCGCGCGCTATGCCGCCTGGGCGACGCACACGCCGCAGGGCCAGGCGCTGCACAAGGCCGGCGTGCTGTTCAAGCTGCCGCACAAGGTCGACCCGTACCATCTCGTTCCGGTCGAGACCGAAGTGGTGAACGGCGTGACCATGCTCAAGGTGCCGCGCGCGCTGCGCCGTGCGCGCGACGGCTTCGCGCTGACCGATCCCGGCACCGATCTCACCGGCGCGCTCGATCATGCCAACTACTGCATCTGGTGCCACAACCAGGGCAAGGATTCCTGCTCGAAGGGACTCAAGGAGAAGAACGGCGAGTTCAAGAAGAGCACGTTCGGCGTGACGCTCGCCGGGTGCCCGCTCGACGAGAAGATCTCGGAGATGAATCTGGTCGAGGCCGGCGGCCACACCATCGGCGCCCTCGGCATTGTCGTGGTCGACAATCCGATGTGCGCGGCCACCGGGCACCGCATCTGCAACGATTGCATGAAGGCCTGCATCTACCAGAAGCAGGAGCCGGTCGACATTCCGCAGGTCGAGACCCGCGTCCTCAAGGACGTGCTGGCGCTGCCGTGGGGGTTCGAGATCTACGCCCTGCTGACGCGATGGAATCCGCTCAACCTGCGCCGGCCGTTGCCGAAGCCGGCCAGCGGCCGCAAGGTTCTGGTCGTCGGCCTCGGCCCCGCCGGCTTCACGCTCGCGCATCATCTGATGAACGACGGCCACACCGTCGTGGCGATCGACGGGCTCAAGATCGAGCCGCTCGATGCCGCGATTTCGGGGGTCGATGCCGGCGGCGCGCGCACGCCATTCCGCCCGATCCGCGATGCCGCCGAACTGCGCGAGCCGCTGGAAAGCCGGGTCATGGCCGGCTTCGGCGGGGTTGCCGAATACGGCATCACCGTGCGCTGGGACAAGAATTTCCTCAAGCTCATCCGCCTGCTGCTGGAACGGCGGCGCGAATTCGCGATGTTTGGCGGCGTACGCTTCGGCGGCACGCTCACCATCGACAGCGCTTTCGCGCTCGGCTTCGACCATATCGCGCTGTGCGCCGGCGCCGGCCGCCCGACCATCGTGCCGATGAAGAACGGGCTTGCCGCCGGCGTGCGCCAGGCCTCCGACTTCCTGATGGCGCTGCAGCTCACCGGCGCCGCCAAGACCGACAGCCTCGCCAATCTG
>DASSJW010000256.1:0-2782 GCA_035690995.1 Xanthobacteraceae bacterium | reverse complement strand
CTAGGGCGCGGCTGGCGGCGAGGCAATGGCGCTCTCCATCCGTCCACGTGAGGAGCCAACGGATGGCGCAGTCGCGGCCGGTCTCAGCACCCGCCGCCAATTGTCACGGTGACTTCATGGCGCCGTCGCCGGCGGGAAGCGCGCGGTCGAGACCCGTCTTCTGCTGTTCGTTGAGCGAATCGTAGAAACCCTGCAACACCGGGCTCATGCTCATCACCGCAAACAGCATGACGTCGAGGCGATCCGTTACCGCGGCGAACCTGCCCATGTGATCCGGAGGCGGATCCGCCGGGCGGGAACTGGCGACAAGCTGGACCATGCCGGCGGATCTCAGCCGCAACGCTTCCAATCCGGCGCGTTGTTGCTCGTTCGGCCGCACCGCGCGTTCGATCGCGCGCATGGTCGAGGGGGCCGCTCCCGCCGTCGGCGCGGCACACATTTGGGCGCGCTCGCCGGCGACGTTGGCGCCGATCTCGCGCGTCACCGGCCCATCGCGGTGCAAGCGCTGCCGCTGTTCGTCGGTGAGCGCGCTGGTGAAGCGCTCCAGCGGTAAGCGGATGGTGAGGAGCGCGTCATGCATCGCCCAGATTCGGTCCTGGGTGGCGTTGAGCCGTTCGGTGAACGTCGTGGGCACGGCGGCAGGGCAAGTGGCTTTGATCCGTTCGATCGCCTGCGCCAAGGCCGTCCGCAACTCCCCGAGCACGTTCCGTTGCGACGCGTCCGGCACAACGGCTTGTTCGATCCGCTCGACAAACGCGTCGGCCTCGGCCGCCGCTGACGTACCGCTGCAGAGGTCGGCGGCCGAGAGCGGCGCCTTTGCCGGCGCCGTCGCGTCGGTGACCTGGTTTTGGATTGCCGGTCGGCTGCGGGGAGCCCGCCGATCGTCGGCCGCCGAAGCCGCAAAGGCGTAGCCCACGACGGTGTCATAGCCGTACGCCCAAAAGCGGTCGTTGCCGCTCGGAAAGAACAGATACTCAACGAGATCAGCGGCGGCATCAGGCCAAAACAGCGCTGGCGGCCGGTCGGGAGATACCATCGGTTCGGGAGCGGCGCTCTCCGCGGGTGGAGGCACGCCGACCGCAGCGGGCCGTTCGATGCGCGCAACGGCGGCGTTGCGGCGGCCAACCGATGAACGCGATGCGCTGCGGCGATGGTGCCTGGAGGAATGCCGGTAACCGCCGAATATCGCCCCGAAAGATCCGGCCACGGCTCCCAGCACCGCGCCCGGACCAAATCTCACCCGGGCGTCCGCACCGGCAGGAAGGGCAAGCGACAAACCGAGGGCACCAAGGATGACAATCGTCCAAGGGCGCATGACCGATCTCCGGCCGGTTGCCGCATCCATTCTCAACTGCCGAGTTTCGGCAAAGTTCCCTCGCTGCAACACCAGAACGGGCGACGACGGACTGCCGGGCGATGCCCCATGACGCGACGGCCGATTTACGCCGGCCACAACCTGACCGGCTGGCATTAAGCGCGCGGTTCTACTCCGTAGGCGGCAGCCGAGGCCTGCCAGCCTTCGTCCGGAAATTACTTCTTCTCCGGCATGCCAAGCTCCTTCGCCGACTTGGCGAGGACGGCGCGCTGCTCCTCGATCGACTTGGCAAACTCGGCCGGCCCACCGGGATTGGGGATCTGGGCCGTGACGATCAGCCGGTTCTTGATGATGGCGTCGCTGTCCATCACCGCCTTGATGTCGGCAGCGATGCGCTCACGCAGCGCCATCGGCATGCTGGGCGGGCCGAACAGTCCGACCAGCCCGTCCATGGTCAAAGCCGGAAAGCCGGCCTCGGCGACCGTCGGAATGTCGGGGATGGTCTCCGCGCGGGCGGTGTTGGTCACGGCGAGAATCCGGATCTTGCCTGCTTCGATCTGCGGCCGGGCGATGGCATAGGCGGACTCGTAAATCTGGACGCGGCCGGAGGCGAGATCATTGGCGGCCTCGACCGGATTGCGGTACGGCACCTTCTTGACATCGACCCCGATGCTCTTGAGCCAACTCTCGAACATGATGTCGAGGGCGCCGGTCAAGCCGGCCCAGTTCATTTGGCCGGGCTTGGCGCGCGCCGCCTCGACCACCTCCTTGAGCGATTTGGCCGGCAGGGAAGCCGGCACCGAAATTCCGACCACCGTGTTGGAGATCCGTGCGATCGGGGCAAGATCACCAGGATTGTACGGCAGATTGTCGTGCTGGTAGGGATGGCCGATGAACGACGAGCTCGGCGCGTACAGCAGGACGTGGTCGTCCTGGGCGCCGACGAAGGCGTTGATGGCGACAATACCGTCGCCGCCGGGCTTGTTCTCGATCACGATCGGCTGGCCCCATTTCGCGGTCAGCCTATCCGCCAGTAGCCGCGCACTGATGTCGGCGCCGCTTCCCGGACCGAGCGTGAGGATGAACTTGACCGGCCGTGTCGGCCAACTTTGCGCCATCGAGGGCACCGTCGCCCCCAGCAACAGGGTGAGCAGCAGGGTCAGCGTGACAACGCAATGAGACAGGCGCGCACGGTGCATGGGTTTGCTCCGAGGATGGCGAGTGCGGCGAAGGGTAGGGCCTTTTTACAACAATCGAAAATGCGCCAGGACGCCTTGTTGTCGCATCCGTCAGGCCTGCGGTCGCGCAGCCCCCGGCGTCGAGCCTTCCCGCCCGATCGCGTCCGGCGATGGCTTTTCCGATCGGTCTCGCAGCCGTCCCGGTCGGCGCGAAACCGGTCAGCCGATGACGCCATCACCGGCGATCCGCGCCAGCCACAACCGTCGCTGACTTGACCCTCCGGGCGCG
>DASSJW010000255.1:0-6103 GCA_035690995.1 Xanthobacteraceae bacterium | reverse complement strand
GGTCGACCAGTACAAGGTCAAATACGCGGCGATCCGCGATCGCGGCGAGCGCGTCATCATCGACGGAATCTGCAACTCCGCCTGCACGCTGGTGCTCGGAATCGTTCCGCTCAACCGGGTATGCGTCACGCCGCGGGCAAGCCTCGGATTTCACATGGCCTATTTCGACAAGTCCACGACCGCGGGCGTGAAGGTGATGAGCTACGAAGGCACCGCCGATGTGATGTCCTACTATCCGAACACGGTGAAGGACTGGCTCAGTCGCCACGGCGGCCTCACGCCCGACATGAAGAAAGTCAGGAACGGACCCGAGCTCTGGGCGATCGTCGACCCCTGCCCGGAGGAGTTTTTCTGAGCCTCGCGTGCGAGGCTAATTCCGCACCGCCTGCTTCGCTTTCTCGATCACCTCTTTCGGCGTGGCGTAGATGTCGGCCAGCAGCCGGTCGATCTCCATGCCGCTCGTCGGGTTGACCTCGAGCTTGGCCTTGGCGATTTCGGCGAGGAACTCCGGGTCCTGCATGGTGGCGTCGAAGGCTGCGCGCAATGCCGCCTTGCGATCCTCCGGAACGCCGGGCGAGGTGAAATATGGCCGCCCCAATCCCTGCCCCGCCAGCAGCACACGCAGGATTTGCCGCTGCTCGTCGCTGCTTGCGAGGTCAACGATCAGCGGGACCTCGGCCGGAATGTCCGCCGCCTTCTGCAGCGAAAAAACCGCCAGCAGATTGATCTTCCGGTCGCGCAGCCAGTCCGGCCGCGTGCTCTTGATGCTGTCCCAAGACCAGCCGCAGCGACCATCCACCTCGCCGCGCTCGATCGCCAGATTCATCTCGGTGCCGCCGGGATAGCCGGTGACGAGCCGCACCTTCGCGCCGAACACGTTCTTCAGGATGCGCGCAAAGTTGTCCGGATCCGAACCGGAGCCTTCGCCGGCCAGCGCGAATGGCTTCGTGAGCGCGTCCTGCCAGGTCCGGATCGGCGTGGCGTGCCAGCTCGCACAGAGGCTCGAATTGCTGGCGATGCTGCCGAGCCAGGTGAAGCTGCGGCCGTCGAATTGCGCGTCTCCGAGGAGAGGCTCGAGCGGAGCGCTGCGTCCGATGGTGGCGATGACGCTGCCGTCGCGCGGCGCGACGCCGTGAACAAACATCGCCGCCTTAATGCTGCCGGCGCCCGGCATGTTCTGCGCAACGACCGCCGGCCGGCCGGGGATGTGCCGGCCGATGAACCGCGCCAGCAGACGCGCGTAGAGGTCGTAACCGCTGCCCACGCTGTAACCGACGATCAGCGAAATGGTGCGGCCCTTGTAGAACTCCTCCACCCCTGCGGAACGCGCAGCGGTCGGGGCCGCGATCGCGACGACGGCAACAGCGGCGATTACAGCGTTGCGAAAGCGCGCGGGACGCATCATGCACCCTGGTTGGCGATCAGAGGGACTCCGGTGCCGCTCGCGCGCTCCGACGACTGACGACCGACAATTGAACTCTGATCAGCGCAGGCTTTATCAGTGCAGGCTTGGTCCCTTGAGGAACCGGTTGCGGTCGCCGGAGGTGACCCGCGCCTCGAAGGTACGGCCGTCGCGGTAGATGGTCAAAGGCACTTCCACCCCCGCCTTGCCTAGCGACCAGACCTTGCGGAAAAAGCCGGCAAGGTCGCTCACCTCGGTGTCGGCCACCGCCAGCACGACGTCGCCGGTGCGCAGGTTGGCGCGCCGCGCCGGCCCGCCGGTGGAGACGCGCGCGATCACCACCTTGTCGTCGACCTCGGTGGCGTTAAGGCCGAGCCAGGGCCGCGGCGGGTGATTGGGCCGTCCGAGGGTCAGAAGATCCTCGAGGATGGGTTTGAGAATATCGATCGGCACGATCATGTTGAGCGGCTCGGGCGTGCCGGTTTCGCGGACCTGCTGGACCTGCAGCGAGCCGATCCCGAGCAGCTCGCCGGAGGGCCCGATCATCGCCGTCCCGCCCCAGAACGGGTGCGCCGGCGCGGTGAAGATGGCCTCGTCCAGGACATATTCCCAATTGCCGGCGAATTCCTGCTTGGCCGCGATGCGCGCCACCACCGAGTGCTTGCGTCCGCCGGCGCCGGCGACGACCACGGCATCGCCGACCTTGGCGCTTTTTGATTGGCCGATCGGCAGCGCCGGCAATTCGAGCCGCGCCAGTGCCTGCACCAATCCGAAGCCGGTCTCCTGGTCGTAGGCCAGCACGTGGCCCGGCACCGCGCGGCCATCGGCCAAATGCAGCCAGACCGTTTCCGCCTCGGTGATCAGGTAGCCGATGGTGAGCACGACGCCGTCGCGGATCAGCACCCCGTTTCCGGAGCGCTCGGTGCCGAGGGTGTCGGCCGTAAAGGCGTCGGCGGGAATAATGGCGCGCAACCCCACCAGCGAGGTCAGGGCCTCTTCGAGGTTGTAGGCGTAGTTCTCCGGCTTCGGCTGAACGGCTTGGGGCATCTCCCAATCGCTTGAGGATGACATCCAGAGACTCCCTTCGCTGACGCACGGCTCGCGCCAGAAAAAACCATAGACCAAGCCAGCCCGCTACCCCCTCGAGCGCCGATCATTCTACCATCACCAAAAAACGGGGCCACCGCGGTGCGCGGGGCCCCACGTTGCAACGGCGTGTCAATCGAGTGGTTCCACCTTGACGATGGTCGATCCGTGATTGCTGCCCACCCAGAGCACCGGCCGCGCGCCGGTGTCGTCGACGAACACGCGGCGGATATTGGTCGTGCGCGGCAGGAGATAGTCCACGACATCGCCGGTGGCGGTATCGAGCCTGGACACGCGGTCGGTGAGCATCGAGCCGGTCCAGACTTCGGCACCGCTCTTGATGGCCACCACGTCATAGGGCGCGCTCCAGGGCGTGGGCAGTCGCCATTCCTTGATGGCGTCGGTCTTCGGATCGAACATGCCGATGCCGTTGCCGCCGTATTCGGCAAACCACAGCCGGTTCTGCTCGTCGACGCGCCCGCGCCGCGGCCGCGACAGCGCCGTCGCGGTCGGCCAGATCGTGACCTCGAGCGTCTTGGCATCGCGCCGCCCGATGCTGTGGCCGCCGAACTCCAACTGGTAGAGATTGTTCCGGCGATCGGTGGGCATGCCATAGGCGCGGATCTGTTTGCCGCCCGGGGTCTTGGCCTGACCCGGATTCTCAAATTTGCCGCTGGCCAGATCGAGCCGGTAGTTGAGGCTGTCCTCCTGGTTGTTGGTCCACACCTTGCCGTCGACGTTGGAGTACATCGGCGAAACCATGGAGGCCTGCGCCGAGGTCGAAATCCATTCCTTGGGGAACGGAAACACCGAGACCTCGTGGGTCTTGCGGTCGATCTTGGAGATCGCCGCCTGATACATCATCGCCAGCCAGATATTGCCGTCGGGATCGAACTCGAGATCGAGCCCGCCTTTGGGCTGCTCCGGCCGCACCACGGGGATCGCGATGTCCTTGGTCTTTCCGGTCTTGGGATCCATCACACCCACGAACTGCGCGCCGAAATCGGAATACCAGACCTGCCCGTCCTTATCGACGACGACGTCGTGCGGCATCGCCTCCTTGCGCGGCAGATCGTATTCCGTGATCACCACCTTGGTGGAGCGTCCCTTCGGGCGCGGCAGGGTCTTGAGCGGATATTCGATCGCCTCGGAATTGCCGAGCGTGACGCTCGCCAGGAATTCCGCCGCGGCCTTGGCGGCATCGCCGGTCACGACCGGGCGCTCCCCGCGCGGGCCGGGCAGCAGCGGTTGCGGATGGGTCGGCGTGCTGCCGGGCGAATAGCGCGCCATGCGCAGGAACACCTGCTGGAATTCGGCGGCATCGTGGTTGGAGGTCAAGACGCGCTGGAGCGTGTGGCAGCCCACGCACATCGTCAGAAAGGCCTTTTGCTTGTCGGCGCCGGGAAGGCTGAGCAGCCATTCTCCATTGGAGAGCTGCGGCACCAGGCTCTTGACCTTGCTCAGCTTGAGGTCGGCTTTGCCCTCGCCGCCCGCCGGGATGTCGATGGTCTTGGCGCCGTCGAGCCGGTAGCCGATCGCGCGGATGGAGATGGTGTATTTGCCGGGCTCGAGGCGCGCGCTCGGGAAGCTGAACGCGCCCTGCTGATCGCTCACCACGGTGGTGGTGATGGTCGAGCCTTCCTTCTTGGCGCTGACCAGCACGCCCTCCATCGGGCCCTCGTCGGCCGCGGAGACGACGCCGGTAAGCGCGACCTGCGCCTGCGCCTCGCCGCAGATCAATCCGGCGGCGAGAAGCCCTGCTGCCACTCCAAGCCAACGATGCTTTGGTTGCATGGTCACCTCCCGATGAATTGTTGTTATCCGCGAAATATTACGCGTTTTCGCCGCCCGCGGAAGCGCCTCCCCGGCCATCCCGCGCCGGACCGCCCCGACAGCGCCTCGACCGCCCCGGCCGGATATGCGATATTGAAATAATGCAATGGACCTTCATTCTCGGCGTTGCAGTCCTCGTCTATCTCGCCGGTTCGATTCGCGTGCTGCGGCAATACGAGCGCGGCGTCGTGTTCCTGCTCGGCCGCTTCGAGGGCATCCGCGGCCCCGGCCTCACGTTGATCTTCGTGCCCTTTCAACAGATGGTGCGCGTGTCCTTGCGCACCGTCACGATGCAGATCCCGTCGCAGAAGATCATCACCAAGGACAACGTCTCGATCGACATCGCCGCCGTCGCCTACTATCGCATTTCGGATCCGGAGAAGGCGGTGATCGCCATCGAGAACGTCTACGAGGCGATCAACCAGATCAGCCAGACCACCGTGCGCAACGTCGTGGGACGCTTCAGCCTCGACCAGCTTCTCGCCGAGACCGCCAACATCAACGAGCAGATCAAGGACGTGATCGACCGCCACACCGAGCCGTGGGGAACGCAGGTGACCGCGGTCGAGATCAAGGACATCGTGCTGCCGGACAACATGCAGCGCGCAATGGCCCGCGAGGCGGAGGCCGAGCGCGAGCGGCGCGCGAAGATCGTCGCCGCCGAGGGCGAATACCAGGCCGCGGTGAAGCTCGGTGAAGCCGCCGACATCATCACCCAGCATCCCGTGGCGCTGCAATTGCGCACGCTGCAGACCATGGCCGAAATCTCCACCGAGAAGAACTCGACCATCATCTTCCCCGCGCAGTTCATGACCACCGTTCACGAAGCAATGGCCATGCTCAAAACGGATTCGGCGTCGAAGTAGCGTTCGCTCCGCCCGCCCCGTCCGGCCCCGTTGGGCGAGGCGGTTCGGGCGTCCCATTTCACGATGTCAAATAGCCACGCAAAGTCTCTCATCCTCATGCTGAGGAGCATCGCGTAGCGATGCGTCTCGAAGCATGAGGCCCGATCGGTGGCCGCCCATCCTTCGAGACGGCCCTTCTGGCCTCCTCAGGATGAGGCGGTCAGCCACTGCGTGGGTCTCGTGTCCCGGGCGAGTGCAGCGAGCGCGGTTGCGCGCGACCCGAGGGTAAACTCCACGAGACACCGATCTCGGGCTTGCCCGAGATCGGCAATCAAGAGCGCGCAAGTCGGGTAAGCGTGGACCCAGCGCAACAAGCGCGAAGCGCGTTACGTGTGCCGGCTGCAACTCGTCGTGTCGCCCTGGGTCCCGGGTCTCGCTGCGCTCGCCCGGGACACGAGCGTGCGAGGTCGCGGCGCGCGAAGCGACCGTTGGCCCTCGTCCCATTTCACGATGTCAAACAGCCACGCATCTCTCTCTCCTCATGCTGAGGAGCATCGCGTAGCGATGCGTCGCGAAGCATGAGGGCACGCAAGTCGATCAGTGGCCGCCCATCCTTCGAGACGGCCCTTCGGGCCTCCTCAGGATGATGCGGTGCTGGCAATCTCGCGATGCCACACAAGCGTCCGTTTCTTCGTTCCCGCGCCGCGTTTGTGCGTCGGGGTTCGTCTCCTTTCTTTCGCATCCACCCCCAACGAGGGGGGTGGCGGAGCGCCGACAGGCGCACTCTTCTCTCTTTTGTCGCGCGTGCGAGGCGCGACGACCGCGTGAGCGAAACGCGGGCCGTCCCGTTGCAACCGGGACGCCCTCTCGGCGCTCCGTCGTGGCGATTTTCGGCCGGGGACCCGTGCTGCCGCCTCCGGCAGTGGCACCGGAGCCG
>DASSJW010000254.1:0-3784 GCA_035690995.1 Xanthobacteraceae bacterium | reverse complement strand
GCCGCGAGCGCGACATAGGCCACGATGGCCAATACTTGCAGCGTCATGCTGCCGCTCGCGTCGGCAAGATATTGCAGGACACCGCAAATGAATGCGTTGCGAAGAAATGGAAAAAACCAGCCGTAGAACGACTGAATGGCCCCGGTGACGACGCGCTCCTGCGGAACGGGATGGAAAACACCCGCGAGATAGGTCTCGAAACGGGCAAGCAGAAGCCTGGCCGCACTGGTGTAGGTCATGTGTCGTGACTCCCGCTTGATGGCTGGCTGCGAGCCGTCCTGCCATGCCGCAGCGCCCGACGCGCCCGGCGCTTCCGAAAACTGCATCGAAGTTGTACGCTAAAAAAAGCTGCCAGCGGGATGTGCCGAGCTCCCGATTTTCATCGGCAGCGTTGATGCCGTCGGCAGGCGAGCACTCCGAGCGACATCCGCGTTGTCAAACTCGCTGCGCCGCATGGCGTTTGGGTCATTGCCGGATCCCGGGAAGATCGTCATGAAGCTTCCTCGCCGAAAATTTCTCCATCTGGCGGCGGGTGCCGTCGCGCTCCCGGCCGTCGCGGTGAGCGCATACGCGCAGAGTTATCCCACCCGGCCGCTGCGCCTGGTCCTGGGCTATCCGGCCGGCGGCTCGACCGACCTCGTGGCACGGATCATGGGTGCGTGGCTGACGGAACGCCTCGGCCAGTCCGTCGTCGTCGAGAACAAGCCGGGCGCCGGCACCAATCTGGCGGCCCAGGCGGTGGTCGCTTCACCGCCCGACGGCTACACGCTGCTGTTCGTCGCGACCACCTACGCCATCAACGCAACGTTCCATAAGACACTGCCCTACGACTTCCTGCGCGACATCGCGCCGGTGGCCGCTCTCGTCGATCTGCCATTCGTCATGGAGGTGGGTCCGTCGGTTCCGGCCCGGACGGTTGCTGAGTTCATCGCGCATGCCAAGGCCAATCCCGGCAAGGTCAACATGGCCTCGTTCGGCACCGGCACGATCAGCCATCTGGCGTGGGAGCTGTTCAAGATGATGACCGGCGTCGAGATGGTCCACGTGCCCTATCCCGGCGGTGCGCCCATGGTGACCGACTTGATCGCCGGACGTGTGCAGGCGGGGATCGACGCCTTGCCGAACTCGCTGCCGCATATCCAGGCGGGCACGCTGCGCGCGCTCGCCGTCACCGGCCCGGAGCGGTCTCATGCGCTGCCGGACGTGCCGACCGTCGGCGAGACCGTGCCGGGCTACGAGGTGAGCGGCTGGACCGGGATCGGTGTTCCCGCCGGCACGCCGGCGCCGATCGTCGCGACGCTCAACCGCGAGATCAATGCCGGGCTCGCCGATCCGAGCATCAAGGCGCGCCTTGCCGACGTGGGCGGCCGGCCGATGCTCCTGAGCCCCGAGCAGTTCGGCAAGGTGTGGCTGCGCGACACCGACAAGTGGGCCAAGGTGCTGACGTCCGGCGCTGCGAAGCCGCAATAGGCGAGCGCATCCAAACTCGATCGTTGCAGAGACGCGCGCTGCAATGCGTGCGTGCAATCCCGCGCGTCGACCGCGCCGGCAGCCGGGCGAGATGCGTCTCGACACCATCGCGATGCGCGCGGAGTGCATGCGACACCCGGATTGCATGTGAGTGCGCGTGCCTGCGCTCGCAAAGTTCCCGTGGAACCGGAGTTCACGCGCAGCTGATTCCATTTGTCCCGGACTCTGCGCGCGCATCAGATGAAAAGGCTGGCGGCCGGCTGTGCCCGCGGGTAAGACCAGCGTGGTGGCGACGATCCAGGGTTCGACCGATTGGACTCGCGCGTTGGTCGGCGCGAGCGCAAGCGCCGGCGCGAGATGACGCAACCGCCGTCCGTCGCGATCCTCCTCGATTGAGCCCAATGTCAAGACACGCGAGACATGTCGATGCCGAATGATCTCCCCATCCCGAGCGCCTGGGACCCCGAGATCGCCTTCATTTCGCGCGTGGCCTCGAACGCGACGGTGGCCGCGATCAGCTATGGCTCATGGTCTGCTTTCAGCACTCCGCCGCCAATTCTCGCGCAGTACAATTCGAGTTATGCCTTCGCGACCAAGTGGGGCAGCACGGTCTTATCGACCTCGGGAACACCCGGCGGGCTCGTCACCTATCGGTTCGATCCGGCGTCGGACTGGTCGGCGCCAGAGAAAGACGCCTGGGTCGCGGCGCTGGCGCTGTGGCAGGCGGAAGTCAACATCACGTTCGTGGAAGGTGGGCCGGGCGCGAACCTGACATTCTACCGACAGCCAAATCCTTTGAACGCCGACTGGAATCATGTGAAAGAGGGCCAGACCACCGGCGCGGGCAGCTTCCAGTCGTTTCCCGACAATGCCGTTTCGGACGTCGGTAGCCATGTCGAGCAGCCGCCGGGCGCGAACGCTTTCATCACGCTGGACACCCGCAGCGGGTCGGATACCGAGCCCGACGGCGATACCCGCCCGCTCGGCCCTACTTTTGCGGCCAGCAACGATTTCTACTTCGCCCTGATCCACGAGCTCGGGCACGCGATCGGGCTAGGGCATGGCGGGCCGTACAACACCACCGCCGACCCGGCGACGCAGCAGTTCGGCCCGTACGACACCACGCTATGGTCGATGATGTCGTACATCCTGCCCGCGACCGCCAATCCCATCTTCAGTTATGACGTGACCGGCACCTACTGGGGCGCGCCGATGGACGGAGTTCCCATCCGTCCGGTCACGCCGATGATTTTCGACATCCTGGCAGCGCAGCGGATTTATGGTCCGGCGACCTCGGGCCCGCTCGCGGACGGCGGCCAGGTGTTCGGGTTTCACCAGGGCCCGATCGCGCGCTACTTCGATTTCAACATTAACACCCATCCCGTCATTACGATCTGGGACGGCGGTTTGCACAACACGCTCGATCTCTCCGGCTGGTCCGCGCCGGCGACCATCAGTCTCAATCCCGGCACCTTCAGCAGCGCGAACGGCCTGGTCAACAACATCGCCATCGCCTGGAATACCGTGATCGAGACCGCGATCGGCGGCAGCGGCAACGACACCATCTACGGCAACGCCTACGACAACGTCCTGCGCGGAGGTCCCGGCAATGACGCGCTGTTCGGCGGCCGCGGCAACGACACGCTCAACGGCGGTCCCGGCAACGACGCCGTCACCGGCGGTCCGGGGGCGGATCATTTTGCGCTCGGCGCGCCGTCGGACGGCGTCGACACCTTTCTCGACTTCACGCGCGTTCAGGGCGACCTGATCACGCTCGATCAGCGCGGCTTCAGCCTGATCGGCAGCGGCAGCCTTGCCGCGGCCGGGGTGAATTTCGTCTATGGCTTCATGCCGCATCTCGGATTCGATGTGCCGTTGCCGCCGAGCGGCCCGACCCTGATCGACGACCGCAATGATTTGTATTGGGACGCCGACGGCACCGGCGCCATCGCCGCCGTGCTGCTCGCGCATGTCCCCGGCGGCGGGGCGCCCGCCGCCACGGCGCCTGCGCCATCCGCCGCGCCTGCCGTCGCCGGCGTCGGCGCCGCGCCGGCCGCAGCTGCCACCGGCGCCGATGCGATGTGGACCGATCCCAGCACCGGCGCCATCGACCCCTGGACGTTCACGCAGCTGACGCAACAGGATTTTTTGGTCGTGTGAGGCGGCGGGCGGATGTTCCGAGCCGCGTCGTTGCCCGTGCTGGCTGCCTTATCGCGATCGAGCCTACGCAGGCCGACCTGCTGAGGCGCATCTATACACGGAGCCGTTGCACAGCCGGAACAGCAAGCCGCGCCGTCAATGCGCACGGGCGCAG
>DASSJW010000253.1:0-2767 GCA_035690995.1 Xanthobacteraceae bacterium | reverse complement strand
GAGCGCGGAGGATCACCGCATGAGCCGGCGAGACCTGATCCGGCGCGTGTTACCGGTGCTGCGCCGCGCAGCGGACCAGTTGGCGCTCGCGCTATGATCATCTTGGGCGGATCAGCGCCAGGAGTTCATCTCACGACAATTGTCGGATCCGAAGACTCACAAGGCGCCGTCCCATTGCGACATCGCAAAATCGTACCACTCCAGTACATTGCCGATCGTACCGACGGCAACGACCCGGAGCGCCTGCCTCGATTTCATCTGTTCCCGCTGCGTGCGAATCCGCGCGGGACTGTAATCTTTGACAAGTCCGTGTAAAGCCGCCTTGGTATCGCGGACATGCTGAAATGGATCCTGATCATTGCCCTCATCTGCTACGGCGGGTTGCTGGCGCTGCTCTATCTCACCCAGCGCGCGATGCAGTACTTTCCGGAGCGTTTGCGCACGGCGCCGGCCGCGGCCGGCCTGCCGGAGGCGCAGGAGATCGAGCTCGATACCCCTGACGGCGAGCGCGTGATCGCTTGGCATCTGCCGCCGCGCGGCGACAAACCCGTCATCCTCTATTTCCACGGCAATGGCGGCTCGCTGCGCGGCCGGGTCGACCGCTTTCGTGCGCTCACCGCCGACGGCACCGGGCTCCTGGCGTTGAGCTACCGTGGTTACGGCGGCTCGAGCGGTCGGCCGACCGAAGCGGGGCTCGTTGCCGACGCCACGGCGGTCTACGACTTCGCGCTCGCGCGCTACCCGGCGGAGCGGATCGTGCTCTGGGGCGAATCACTCGGCACCGGCGTTGCGGTCGCGCTCGCGGCGGAAAAACCGGTGGCACGCATCATCCTCGAATCGCCCTTCACCTCGGCTGTGGATATTGCCGCGCAGCGGTATTGGTTTGTGCCGGTGCGTTGGCTGATGAAGGACCAGTTCCGTTCGGACTTGCGCGTCGGCAAGATCGCGGTGCCGGTTTTGGTGCTGCACGGCGAGCGGGACACCGTCGTGCCGATCGCCCTGGGGGAACGGCTCTACGCGCTGATCAATGCGCCCAAGCGCTTCGTCCGGTTTCCCGGCGCCGGCCACAACGATCTCGGTGCCAACGGGGCGGTTGAAGCCGCGAAGCAGTTTCTCGCCGAGACATCACACTGAGGGTGTTTCCCAATGCAGGCGGTGGGTAACCGTGTGATCCATCGTGTTGTGAAATTGAGTTTGAAACGAGCGTCACACCTGCAGATAGCGCTGCACGATATCCCGATCCAATGCCGCCGACGTGCCGGACCATACCACATGCCCCTTCTCGATGATCGTGTGCCGGTCCGCAAGCTTGACCAGCGCGCTGAGATGCTTGTCGACGAGAAGGATGGCTTGGCCTTCCTCCTTCAAGCGGGCGAGACAGTTCCAGATCTCGAGGCGCAGCAGCGGCGCGAGCCCTTCGGTCGCCTCGTCGAGAATGAGCAGCTTGGGATTCGTCATCAAGGCGCGGCCAATCGCCAGCATCTGCTGTTCGCCGCCGGATAGTTCATTGCCCAGGTGGCGTCGGCGCTCGGCGAGCTGAGGAAAAAAGCCGTAGACGCCGTCGAGCGTCCATCGCGGCGCGGCAAAGCGCGACGCTGCCGTTGCGATGAGGTTTTCCTCGACGGTGAGGGTCGGAAAGATTTGCCGGCCCTCGGGGACCAGTCCGAGGCCCGCCTGCGCGATCCGATGCGGAGGCAGGCCGATGAGGGACAGATCGTCGAAGACGGCATTCCCGCCGCTGGCCGGCAACAGGCCCATGATGGTGTGGATGGTGGTCGTCTTGCCCATGCCATTGCGGCCCAGCAAGGTCACCACTTCGCCGGCACCGACGCGAAAGCCGATGTCGAACAGCACTTGCGCGGGGCCGTAGGCGGATTGCAGATGATCGACTGCAAGCATCTGTCACTCCATCTCGTCGCCGAGATAGGCCGACACGACCCGTGGATCGGCACGCACCTCGGCGGGGGCGCCGGTCGCGATGATGCGGCCATAGATCAACACCGAGATGCGGTCGGCGAGCGCGAACACGGCGGTCATGTCGTGCTCGACCAGCACGACCGAAAATCGCCCTTTGAGCCGTTCCAGCACGCCGACGAGCCGCGTGGTCTCGTCGCGGCCGGTGCCGGCCATCGGTTCATCGAGGAGCAGCAGTTTCGGTTGCATGGCGAGCGCGATGGCGAGTTCGAGCGCCCGTTTTTCTCCATGCGACAGCTGCCCCGCCCGCATATGCGCGCGCTCGGCCAACCCGACATCTGCGAGCGCGTCCATGGCCGGACCGTTCAAGGCCGGCTCCATGGCCGCGTCGCCGAGGACACGGAAGCTCGAGCCGGTGCGCGCCTGCACCGCGAGCGCGACATTCTCGAGCGCGGAGAATCCGGGAAGGATCGAGCTGACCTGGAACGTTCGCGCCAGGCCCAAGCCTGCGCGCGCGTGCATCGGCAGGGCGGTGATGTCGCGGCCGGCGAACAGGATGCTGCCGGCGTCGGGGGCGGTCAGCCCGGAAATCTGATTGATCAGCGTCGTCTTGCCCGCGCCGTTCGGGCCAATGACGGCGTGCAGCTCGTTCGGCCTGACGTCGAAGGTCAGGTCGTCGGTGACGACGAGGGCGCCGAATTTCTTCCGCAGGCCTTCGAGGCGCAGCATGGCTTCAGCCACGGCCGAACCTCCGCCACAGCTCGGCCGTGACGCCGATGAGACCCCCGCGCGCGAACAGGACGATGAGCACGAGCACCGGCCCGAAGATCACCTTCCAATCCTCGGTGAAGCC
>DASSJW010000252.1:0-2572 GCA_035690995.1 Xanthobacteraceae bacterium | reverse complement strand
CTGCTGTGCGTTTGCCGCGCCCATGGGCTGGCTGGTCGCGCGCACCGACATGCCGTTGCGCCGCACCGTGCGTGCGCTGGTCACGGCATCGTTCGTCACGCCGCCCTTCCTCGGCGCCATCGCGTGGGAGCTATTGGCGGCGCCCAACAGCGGTCTGCTCAACAAGATCTATCGGGCGGTGACGGGCGCGCCGCAGGACGAGTATCTGTTCAACATCTATTCGCTCGGAGGACTGATCTTCGTCATCTCCTGCTACACCTTCCCCTATGTCTTCGTGCTGCTCGCCAACGCGCTCGATCGCATTCCCGGCGACCTCGAGGATGCGTCCTCGATTCTCGGCGGACGCACCTGGACGACGGCGCGGCGCATTACCATTCCGCTGGCGCTACCCGCTCTCCTTGCCGGCGCGCTCGTCGCCTTCCTGCAGGCGATGACGCTGTTCGGCTCGCCCGCGATCCTGGCGATTCCTGCCGGCTTCCACACCATGACCACCAAGATCTGGAGCCTGTTCAACTATCCGCCCAAGGCCGAGCTGGCGGCGGCGGCTTCGGTGCCGCTCCTGGTCCTCACCGTGGTGCTGCTGCGCGCCGAGCACTTCATCCTCGGCCGTCGCGGCTATTCGGTTGTCGGGGGCAAGCAAGGCGATCCGCGACTGATCCGGCTGGGCGCGTTCAAATGGGTGGCGCTCGCCTTCGTCTTCGTCATTCTCATGTGCCCGGTCTTCCTGCCCTATGGCGCGCTGCTCAACGCCACGTTCTCGCGGGTGGCCACCTCGTTCGTGACCTCGGAGAATTTCACCCTGCACAACATCCACTTCGTGTTCTTCGAATTGTCGGCGACCAAGCTCGCGGTGAAGAACACGTTCCTGCTCGGCGTCGCCTCGGCGACCATCGGCACGATCATGGCGGTGGTGATCGCCTATGTGACCACGCGCAAGGCCATCCGGGGCCACCGCGCGCTCGGCTTTCTCGCCACCGCGCCGGTGGCGATTCCCGGCATCGTGCTCGGCGTCGGCCTATTCCTGAGCTACGCGCGGCCCCCGCTCGTCCTCTACGGCACGCTGTGGATCCTGCTGATCGCCTTCGTGACCATCGCGCTGCCCGCCGCCTACCAGCAGCTCCAGTCGGCCTTCCGTTCTGTCCATACCGACCTCGAGGACGCGAGCCGCATCCTGGGCTCGACGCGCCTGCGCACATTGCGCGACATCACCGCGCCGCTGCTGCGCACCAGCGTGATCGCGACCTGGTGCTTCATCTTCGTCGGCGTGATCCGCGAATTGTCGGCCGCCATCATGCTGTTCACGTCGGAGACGAAGGTGATTTCGGTGCTTATCTTCGACCTCAACGAGTCGGGTGACCTCGGTGCCATCGCGGTGCTCGGCCTGATCATGCTTGCCATCACCTTCGCCGTCGTCATCGCGGTCAATCGCATTCCCGGCTTCGGCGACGCCCGCCTGCGCAACAGCTGACGTGCCAATGAAAAGACGCTCAATCGGCGCCAGGCCGAGGACGGCGGTACAGGATTTCCATGGACGAGTCGCTTCCCGAGACCTCTCTCGCCGAGATTCTGGCGGACAAGATCGCCGCGCTTGATCCGGCGCGGCTGCCTGCCGCCGTGCGCCGCAAGTGTGAGGATCTGGCCGTCGACGTGGTCGGGCTCTGTCTCACCGCGCGCAACGCGGACTACATCGAGGCGGCGCTCGCGGGCTGGGACGAGGAGGGGCCCTGCACCGCGATCGGCCATGCACGCCCCATGAGCGCGGCCGGCGCCGCCTTCATCAACGGCACGGCCGCCCACGGCGAGGATTTCGACGACACCTTCGAGGGCGGTCCGGTGCACGCCGGCGCGGTGATCGTGCCCGCGGTGCTCGCCGCCTGCGAACGCTACAATCCCGACGGGCCGTCGGCGCTGCTCGGCATCGCCGTCGGCACCGAGGTGATCTGCCGGCTCAGCGTGGTGGTGCCGAAGGCCGTGCACAAGGCGGGCTTTCATCCCACCGCGGTGTTCGGCGCCATGGCGGCGGCAGCCGCGGTCGGCGCCGCGCTCAAACTGAAGCCGCGCCAGATGGTCGATGCGCTCGGCATCGCCGGCTCCATGGCCGGCGGCATCATCGAATATCTCGCCGAGGGCGCCTGGACCAAACGGCTGCATCCGGGCTGGGCGGCGCAATCGGGCCTGCGCGCGGCGCTCTTGGGACGCCGGGGTTTTCTCGGCCCGCGCACTGTGTTCGAAGGCGTGCACGGTTTGTTTCACGGCTTCGCCCATACAGCGAACGGCAATTACGCCGCGCTCATCGGCGATTTCGGCGCGCATTGGGTGACGCAGACGCTCGCCTTTAAGCCGTATCCGTGCGGAACCATGACCCACCCCTATATCGAGTGCGCACGGCGGCTGGCGGCGCGTGGGATCAAGGCGGAGGACATCAGCGAGCTCGTCTGCGAGGTGGGCGAGGGCACCGTGCATCGCCTGTGGGAGCCGCTCGCGGCCAAGCAGCATCCTGCCAACGGCTATGCCGGGAAATTCTCCACGCCGTATTGCATCGCCCATGCCTTCGTGCGCGGCCAAGTCGGGC
>DASSJW010000251.1:0-2222 GCA_035690995.1 Xanthobacteraceae bacterium | reverse complement strand
GACGGCCCGGCCTGCCTCCGGTGCCGTCTCGCCGCAGGCGGTGCAGACGATCGTCGGGGCTCATCGGGATCATGTTTGATGCGAACGCCGGTCCAGATCACAGCCGCTCCGCTTCGCTGACACTCTCGGCGAGTCCGAAATACGGACTTCTGAACCAAAGCAACACTAGATCAATAAGTTGCTAGTGGTCCTTTGATTCCGAAGTTCGTATTTGAGCGTGCCGCAAACGCTTACGAACTTCGGAATCGGACCACTAAATTAGCCTTCAGTTCTGCGCCTCGAGGATCGCATTGAAGCGCTCGATCACCTGTCGCGGCATGGCCGCCGAGCGGCCGAGAACGGCCATGATCTGGTCGCCGCCGCTCGGACTGAGCTCGACTCTGCGCTGCTTGGCATCCGCGATGAATGCCGCATCCCGGGTCATCGCCATGAACGCCGTTTGCAGGGCGCGCGCGCGATCGGCGGGCAGGTTCGGCGGCGCGACATAGGGCAACGAGGTCAGGAACGGCAGCTCGGCGAATTCGACCAGTGCGCGGGCCTCGGGCGTCGGGGCAAGCTCCCGCGCCGTCGGCAGCTCGGAAAACAGCGACAGCCGCGTGGCGCGGCCGAATTGCAGCAACGGCCGGATTTCCGTCTTTTCCCACTTCTCCGGATGCTCCGCCATGACCGACGTGAACCCGATCGTCTGCCCGTCGACCTCGCCGCGATCCATCGCGAGCCACACGGCGGGACCGCTCACGTAACCGCGAATGACCTTGACGTTGAGCCCCAGCACTTCCTTCGCGGTCAACGACATCAGCATGTTGGTTCCGCCGCTGACCGCGCCGAGCCGCGTCGGCGTGGGGAGCCTGTTGATGTCGGCGACGCTCTTGGCTGGATGCGAAACGTTGACCCACAGCAGATAGGCCTCGTTGTCGTAGTTCGAGAGGCTGCCGAGCCAGGTGAATTTCAGCGGATCGAACTTGACGTTGGCGGCGCCGCGAATGCCGCTCTGCGCGACACTGCGGTCGAGCTGCATCAAGACCGAGCCGTCCTGCGCCGCGGCGTTGTAGAGATGGTTGGCTGCGACGAGGCCGCCGGCGCCCGGCATGTTCTGCGCGATGATGCGCGGATGGCCGGGAATGAAACGGGGAAGATGCTGGGCGACCAGACGACCGGCGATATCGTTGAGGCCGCCCGCGCCGAAGCTGATGACGAGCGTGACGGTCCTGCCCTTGTAGAACTCGTCGACCGACTGCGCAGCCGCGGGCACCAGGAGACCGGCGAGGGCGACGCAGGCCGCGATGGCCGAACCGGCAATGCGCCTCGCCATCGCGCAACCTCCGATCGCGGCGGCGCCGCGGCCGCGAGGCGTCAGCGCTTGTTGCGTTAGCGCTTGGAGAACTGGAACGAGCGCCGCGCTTTGGCGCGACCGTATTTCTTGCGTTCGACCACGCGCGAATCGCGGGTGAGGAAGCCGCCGCGCTTCAAGGCACCGCGCAGATCAGGCTCGAAGTTCATCAGCGCCTTCGACAGCCCGTGGCGCACGGCGCCGGCCTGGCCCGACAGTCCTCCGCCCGAGACAGTGCAGATCACGTCGTACTGGCCGTTGCGATTGGTCGCCACCAGCGGCTGCTGGATCAACATGCGCAACACCGGCCGGGCGAAATAGATATCGAGATCGCGCGTGTTGACGACGATCTTGCCGGCACCCGGCTTCACCCAGACCCGCGCGACCGCGTCCTTGCGCTTGCCGGTGGCATAGGCGCGGCCCTGCTTGTCGAGCTTCTGGATGTATTTTGGCGTCTCGGGCGCCGCCGCGGGCTTGAGCGCGGACAGCTGATCGAGCGACTGCATGGTTTCGGCCATGGTCACGCGCTCCTCTTGTTCTTGCGGTTCATGGCGCCAACGTCGAGTTTCTCGGGGTTCTGCGCCGCATGCGGATGATCGGGACCGGCGTAGACACGCAGGTTGCCGAGTTGCACCCGCGCCAGCGGCCCGCGCGGCAGCATGCGCTCGATGGCTTTCTCGACGATCCGCTCGGGAAACTTGCCTTCAAGGATCGAGCGCGCGGTGCGCTCCTTGATGCCGCCGATATAACCGGTGTGATGGCGATAGACCTTGTTCTCGCGCTTCCTGCCGGTCAGCACGATCTTTTCCGCGTTGACGATGATGACGTTGTCGCCGTCGTCGACATGCGGGGTGTAGGTCGGCTTGTGCTTTCCGCGCAGCCGCATGGCCAC
>DASSJW010000250.1:0-5890 GCA_035690995.1 Xanthobacteraceae bacterium | reverse complement strand
GACCAACCCCGGTGTCGCCCGTTCGCAGATGCAAAAAGCGATCGATGGCGACCCTTATGTGGTCTTGGGGCCGATCTTTTCCGGCAACGTCAAGGCGACCATGCAGATGCTGCAGCAAGCCGAAATTCCGCATCTGATCGGTGGCGAAGCCGGCGAGCTGACCGCCTTGGGCGATCGCTACCTGTTCCGTACCTCGTTCGGCCAGCAGATCGGGATGCCGAAGATCGCGAACTACATTCGCGACGAGCTCAAGGCGAAGACGGTCGCGCTCATCTGGGTGAACAACGATTTCGGCAAGGGCGGCCGTGACAACCTGATGAAGCAATTAGCCGAGCGCAACATCAAGCTCGTCGCTGACGTGTCGACCGAGTCCGGTCAGGTGGATTTCGCGGCCGATGTCGTGAAGCTCAAGGCTGCGAATGCCGATGCGGTCTTTATCTACAGCAACGAGGAGGAGTGCGCGCGCATCATGCGTGAGGCGCGCAAGCAGGGGCTCAAAGGGCCCTTTGTTGGCGATACCACCCTGCTCAGTCAGAAGACCATCGAACTGGCCGGTGATGCCGCCAACGGCGTGCAGGGTCATGTAGGGCTCACGGCCGACGCGCCGATCCCGGCGGTGACGGAATTTACGGCAAAGTTCCAGAAGCGGTTCAACTACAAGCCCGATCACAACGGCATCAAGGGCTACACCGCGGTCTATGCGGTTAAATACGTCACCGAGAAGAAGCTTGGCAAATTCGATCGCAAGGCGTTCGCCGCCGCGATGCACGGCCTGACGATCGCGCCCACGGATGAACCTGCGATCCTGATTGAAACGACTTGGGACGATGTGGGCGAGATCGACCGCATCAGCTTTCTCGCCGAGGTCGTGGGCGGCCAGCAGAAGATCACCAAGGTCCTGCCGAAGCTCGGCAAGTAACCGAGGTATACTCGCTACGGATCGAGGTGGCCGGCGCATCGCGCCGGCCGCATGTCGGGACCAGGCCGATGGCCGATATCCTCCAACTGCTCTTGGCCGGATTAGCCACGGGCGCGATT
This sequence comes from Xanthobacteraceae bacterium, assembly GCA_035690995.1. Taxonomy (GTDB): domain Bacteria; phylum Pseudomonadota; class Alphaproteobacteria; order Rhizobiales; family Xanthobacteraceae; genus VAZQ01. Next base: position 4,852 of record DASSJW010000250.1, on the reverse strand, counting down.
TACGCGCTCGTGGCGATCGGATTCACGCTGCTCTGGCAGACTTCGCAGACCATCAACTTTGCGCAGGGCGAATTCGTGATGCTGCCGGCCTTCTTCGTGCTCGTCGGCATGAGCTATTTCGGCTTGTCGTTCTGGCCGGCGGTTGCGGTCGGCGCCGTCGTGTCGGTCGTCGTTCTGGGCTTCCTGTTCAAGCGCCTGATCGTTGACCCGGTGATCCGGCACGGCGTGCTGCCGCTCGTCATCGCGACAATCGGGCTCGCGATCTTCTTCAAGGAGGCGGTGCGTGAGTTCTACGGCGCGGACGCGCAACCGTTCCCCCCGGTGGTGGCGGCGATCGACGTAACCGTGTTCGGGGTGGCCTTAGCGGTGCAGAGCCTGGTCGTGCTCGCGATCAGCATCGTCGCGGTCGCCGCCCTCCAGCTCTTTCTCAATCATACCCTGACTGGACGCTGCATGCAGGCGAGCGCGCAGAATCCCACCGTTGCGCGGCTGCTCGGCATCCCGGTCGAGCGCATGATCCTCTACACCTTCCTGATCAATGCCGCGCTCGTCACGCTGGCCTCGATCCTGATCACGCCGATCTACCTCGCCAAATTCACGAACGGCGAGTGGCTCGGCCTCTACGCTTTCATCGCCGCGATCGTCGGCGGCTTCAATCAAGTCCGCGGCGCGCTCGTCGGCGGCCTGCTGCTGGGCGTGATCGACAACTTCGCCGCCGCTTATCTGTCTTCGCAATACCGAATGGCGATACCGTTGCTGATCCTGATCGTAGTCATCCTAGTGCGTCCGCAGGGCCTGCTCGGCCGGGTCGAGGAGCGCACGGTATGAGGCCCGCGCGGCGCCCGCTCATGGGCATCGCGCTCGCGCTCGTGTTCGCGTTTCTCCTGGCCGCGCCGTTCGGATTCAAGCCCTACGGCATCTTCATTCTCAGCATGTGGGCGGTGATGACGATCGCCGCCATCGGCCTCAACCTGACGCTCGGCTACGCCGGGCAGGTCTCGCTGGCGCAGGCGGCGTTCGTCGGAATCGGCGCCTATATCACTGCTTATCTGACCACCAGGGGCTGGCCGTTCTGGTCCACCTATCTGCTCGCCGGCGTGTCGTGCTTCGCGATCGGCTGGCTGCTCGGCTATCCGGCCCTGCGGGTGCAGCACCACTACCTCGCCTTCGTGACGCTCGCCTTCAATACGCTGATCTATCTGATCTTCCGCAACGAGGAATGGCTCACCGGCGGCATCTACGGGATCAGCAATGTTCCGCGCCCGGATGTCGCCGGCTGGTCGATGAATGGGCCGCGGCAGTTCTACTATTTCTGCCTCGCGCATCTTGCCCTGGTGTCGCTCGCGACCTGGTGGCTCATCCGCTCGCCCTGGGGCCGCGCCTTCGTGGCGCTGCGCGAAAATCCGGTGCGGGCGCTCTCGCTCGGCGTCGACACGCGCCGTTACACGCTGATGGCGTTCGCGCTCGGGGCGGGACTGGGAGGTATTTCCGGTGCGCTCTACGCGCCGCTCGTGCAATTCGTCGATCCCACGCCGTTCGCCCTGGGCCTGTCGCTCAACCTGTTGCTGATGGTGGTGGTCGGCGGCTCCGGCTACTTCTTCGGCCCGTTCCTCGGCGCGATGGTGGCGGTCCTGCTGCCGGAATGGCTGCGCTTCACCGAGGGCTTCTACCTGATGGGCTACGCGCTCCTCGTGATGGCGCTGATGGTGCTGTGTCCCGCCGGCCTGCTCGGCCTTCTCGACCGCTTGACCAAGCCGGCGGGGAAGTCGGCGGAAATCTCCGCCACGCGGTCGGAGGCGGCGGTGCAGGGCGAGGGCGCGCGATGACCGCGGTGCTCTCCGTCCGCGATCTCAGGAAAAGCTTCGGCGGCATCGTCGCGGTCGACGGGGTCTCCTTCGAGGTCAACGAAGGCGAAATTCTCGGCATCATCGGTCCGAACGGGAGCGGCAAGTCGACGCTGTTCAACTGCATCCTCGGACAACTACGGCCGAGCGCAGGTGAGGTGCATCTCGACGGCCGCTCGGTGACCGGCCTGCGCCCATGCGACCTCAACCGATTGGGTGTGAGCCGCACGTTTCAGCTTCTGCAAATTTTTCCGCAATTGACCGCGCGCGAGAACCTCATCCTGGCGGGGCAGGAGCACAGGGGCAGCATGCTCTCGCGCCTGATGGGCCCATCAGACGCCGGGCTTTCGCCTTCGGCGGACCGAATGCTGGCGTTCTTCAGGCTCGAGCATGTCGCCGACGAGCCGGCGGGAGGCTTGAGCTACGGCCAGCAGAAACTGCTCGACGCCGCAATGGCATTCATGGCGGGCCCCCGCCTTGCGCTGCTCGACGAGCCGGCCGGCGGCGTGAATCTGACGATGCTGGCGAGCCTGCGTGAACGGCTCAAAGCGATGAACCTCGAGCAGGGCTCGACCTTTGTGGTGATCGAGCACAACATGGAGTTCGTCATGGCGCTGTGCAATCGCATCCTCGTGCTCGCCGCGGGCCGCATCATCGCGGCAGGCGGCCCAGCAGAGATCCGCCGCGATCCCAAAGTGATCGAGGCGTATCTTGGCCACTGACGAGATCCTGCGCTTCGAAGACGTCATTGCTGGCTACGGCACGGAAACGATTCTGCGCGGGCTGTCCTTCGGCGTCCGGCGCGGTGCGATCACGACGATCATCGGTCCGAACGGCTCCGGCAAATCGACCGCCTTCAAGGCGTCGTTCGGGATGCTGCCGGTGCGGGCCGGTCGAATATCCTATGACGGCCAAGAGATCACCAACCACACGCCGCGCCGGCTCATTGCCGCCGGCATCTGCTACGTGCCGCAGGGCCGCAACATCTTTCCGGAATTGTCCGTGCTGCACAATCTCGAGTTCGGCGGCGTGGCGGCGCCAAAAGGGTTCGACCTGAAGCCGCGCATGGAAGCGGCGATGGACCGCTTCCCGGTGCTGCGCCGCAAAGCCCGGCAGCAGGCCTCGACGCTCTCCGGCGGCGAGCAGAAGATGCTGGAAATCGCCCGCGGCCTGATGCTGGAACCGCGATTGATGCTGATCGACGAGCCATCGATCGGACTGTCGCCGATCCTGGTCGATGAGCTGTTTGCGTTGATCCGGGATATGCGGACGCGCGGCGTCACCGTGCTGATGATCGAGCAGAATGCAAAGCGGGCGCTTGAACAGTCGGATTTCGGAATCGTGCTCGAACTCGGCTGCACCCGCATTCAGGATCGGGCGGAGAAAATTCTCGCCGATCCGCGCATTGGACAGTTGTTTCTCGGCGGCGGACTGGAACCGACGCCGGCCGCATAGCGCCGTCGAAGCGAGGAGTGGGTAACATGAATGCCGTTGCATCCCGCAACATCAAGTTCATCGGCCATTCGGACCTTGGCGGCCGCCGCGACGGGGTGCAGATCATGGTGCATCGCGGCTACGCCTATGTCGGGCACGGGTTCAGCAACGGCATCACCACCCTGGACGTGCGCGATCCGGCACACCCGAGGGTGCTCGATTTCATCGCTTGTCCCCCCGGCACGCGCGCCTTTCACCTGCAGACTCACGACGATCTTTTGCTGGCGGTCAACGCGCCCAGTGTCTGGACCATGCAGGAATTCCAGAACGAGAAAGCCTATTTCGGCGGCTCGCCCGCGGACAAGCTCAAGGATCACAACCGATTCACGTCGGGTATCCGGGTCTACGACATCTCCAAGCCCGACAAGCCGGCCGAGATCGGCTTCATGCCGGTCGATGGCCTCGGGCCGCATCGGATCTGGTACACCGGTGGCCGTTACGCCTATGCCTCGATCCATTTTGCCGATTTCACCGATCACATTCTGGCGGTGATCGACATGAGCGATCCGCGCAAGCCGCAGGTCGTCGGCCGCTTCTGGCTTCCAGGGATGTGGCGCGCCGGCGGCGAGACGCCGAACTGGCGGAGCGGCAAGCGCTATGCGCTCCATCATGCGCTGGTCGCGGGTAACGTCGCCTACGCGGCGTGGCGTGATGGCGGGCTTTCGGTGCTTGACGTTTCCAATCCGGAAAAGCCCCTCATGCTGGCCTGTCGCAACATGGACCCGCCTTTCGGCGGCGGCACGCACTCGCCGCTGCCGCTGCCCGACCGCAACCTGCTGGTGCTGGGCGAGGAGCCGACCTCGGCGAATTGCAGCGAGGGGCTGCGCTACATCTGGATGTTCGATATCCGCGAACCGGGCAATCCGGTCAGCATCGCGACGTTTCCGCAACCCGCCGAGGCGGATTACTGCGCCAAGGGCGGCAGCTTCGGCCCGCACAATCTGCACGAAAACCGGCCCGGCTCGTTCCAGAGCTCGCGCCTGATCTTCGCGACCTACTACAATGCGGGCGTGCGCGTGTACGACATCGAGAACCCGTTCCAGCCCCGCGAGGTCGGTTACTACGTGCCGCCAAATCCGACGCACATGATGGATCCGCGTCCCAACCGGCCCCAGGTCATCCAATCCTGCGACTGCTACGTCGATCGCGCCGGGCGAATGTATCTCACCGATCCGAATGCCGGCCTCTACATTCTCCAGTTCGAGGGCATTTGAAGCGGACGAGCGTCGGGCTGGCGCCAAGCAGCCGCTGCGCGTCGAGTGGTTGGTGGTTTCTATCGCGGCCGGAGTCGGCTCGTCGTAGCAGCGTCGCGTCATAAGAATCCCGGCTTTCGAACATGCGCTACGCATTGCACGGCCACCAGTGGAGCCAGGCTCATTCCAAGGATGATCAGCCACATGGAGAGGTCGGGCCGTGCCAAATGGAGGATATCGGCAAGGGGGGGCAAATAGGGCGGCGCTGCCAGCAGCGCGGTGCAAAGGACGAGCGAGCCCCAGAGCCACGGGTTGCGTGTG
>DASSJW010000249.1:0-2163 GCA_035690995.1 Xanthobacteraceae bacterium | reverse complement strand
CGGCCAATCCGCCCCCAAGGAAGATGCCGAGATCGTCACCTTCCGGCTGCAAGCCGAGATCGAAGTCCCGCGCCTCGAACTGCCCAAGCTTGCGCGCGGCGATGGCCGCGCCGAGCGCGCCTTGAAGGGCGAGCGTCCGCTGTTCGACATCGACGCCAACCGTTTCGTACGTGCCAAGGTCTACGACCGGCAGAAGCTCATGGCCGGCGACGGCATCCCCGGGCCCGCGATCATCGACCAGTTCGACGCCACGACCGTGGTGCTGGGCGGGCAGATCGCAACCGTCGACGGCACCGCCACCCTGATCATCGAGACCGGTGAGCACCCATGACCAGCAATGCAACGACCGTCGATCCGGTTACGACCGAAGTGGTGGCGAGCCGGCTGCGCGAGACCGCCGCCACCATGGAATATGCGCTCTACCACAGCGGCTATTCTCCGATCCTGCGGGAATCGAAGGACGGCACCGCCGGCCTGACCGATCCCGAAGGCCGCGTCGTCATCATCAGCGGCGGCCTGCAATATCATTTCACCGCTTATCAGCAGGCGGTGCAGGCGGTGCTCGCGCGCTATCCGGCCGCCGACCTGAAGCCGGGCGAGAGCTTCATCAGCAATGATCCCTACAAGTGCGGCAGCCCGCATGCGCCGGATTTCGTTGCCGTGACCCCCGCCTTCCACGAGGGCGTGCTCCTCGGCTTCGGCGTGAGTCTCGCGCACAAGTCGGACATCGGCGGTCTGGTGCCGGGCTCATCCGGCGCCGCCGCGCGCGAGATCTATCACGACGGCTTGCTGCTGCCGCCGGTGCGCTTCCAGACTTCCGCCGGCATCGACGAGGCGATCGAGGCCATCATCGCCAACAACAGCCGGGTCGCCGAGGTCGTGCTCGGCGATCTGCGGGCGCAGGTCGGCTGCACCCGGCTCGGCGTCGAGCGATTGGCGGCGCTCTGCCGGGAATATGGACGCGAGACCGTGCGTGCGGTGATGGCGAGCCTCATGGCGTTGACGGCGCGCCGCGTCGCCGCCGAACTGCGGGCGTGGCCCGACGGCAGCGCCGAGGCCGAGGGCTTCCTCGATCATGACGGCGCGCGCAAGGACAAGCCGGTGCGCATCCATGTGCGCGCCACCAAGACCGGCGCGCGGTTGTGCATCGATTTCACCGGCAGCGCTGAGCAGACGATCGGCCCGGTCAATCTCGTCGCCTGCACGGCGCAGGCGGCCACGCTGATGGCAGTGATCGCGATCTGCGACCCGACCATCCCGGTCAATTTCGGGCTGCGCGAAGCGGTCGACTTCGTGCTGCCCGAAGGAACGGTGGTGAACGCGCGGCATCCCGCGACCGTCAACCTGTATTTTCCGACCGCGCATCTCGTCTACAACACCGTGCTCTCGGCGCTCGGGCAGCTCAATCCGGCGCGCGCCGTCGCGCCGTCCGGGCTGGGCTCGGGCGCGGTCACCATCGGCTACCGCAAATCGCGCAGCGGCAAGCCCGCCGTGCTCTACGAGCTCCTCAACACCTCGCTGGGCGGGACCAACCGCAATGATGGCGCCGCCGCGGTCATGGCGATGAACCACTTCACCCCCGGCGCCCCGGTCGAGATCTTCGAAAGCGAGTATCCGCTGCGCGTGCGCGCGTTCGAGCTCACCTGCGATTCCGCCGGCGCCGGCCGCTACCGCGGCGGCCTGGGCTACGCGCGCGAGTTCGAGGTGCTGGAGGACAGCGTGCTGACGGTGCGCTCGTCGAATCACATGTTCGCCGCGCAAGGTCACGGCGGAGGGGGAAGCCCGCGAGCGTCGCGGGTGATTCTCAACCCGGACCGGCCCGACCGCGAGGAACTGAGTGCGATCGAGACCCGGCATCTCAAAGCGGGCGACGTGATCCGCTTCGAGCGCAGCGGCGGCGCCGGCTTCGGCCCGCCGGCGGAGCGTGCGCCCGAGGCCGTGCGCGAGGACGTGCGCAACGGCTATGTGAGCCGGCAAGCGGCGGCGGACGTCTACCGGCAGCCGCAGGACGAGGTGTAATCGGGCATCGCGGCATTGCGCTGGCGCGAGGTGTTAACGATGCATTTACCACGGGGCGACATGGTTTCGCGGCGTCCCGACGGGCGGCGCAAGCCAGTCCTCACGCCGGTGTTCAAGCCATGCTGCATCAGCCAGCCTTAGAAC
>DASSJW010000248.1:0-9566 GCA_035690995.1 Xanthobacteraceae bacterium | reverse complement strand
GCCCACCTCGTCGCCAACGGCGTCGATTCGCGGCGCATCATGCTGCTGACATTTTCGCGCCGCGCCGCGGCCGAGATGACGCGGCGCGTCGAGCGCATCACGGCAAATCTCCAGCGCGGCAACCCGGGGCTCGCGCGCGCGCTCACCTGGTCCGGCACCTTTCATGCCATCGGCGCACGCCTGCTGCGCGAATACGCGCCGCAAATCGGGCTCGATCGCGCCTTCACGATCCACGACCGCGAGGACTCGGCCGATCTGCTCAATCTGATCCGGCACGATCTCGAACTCTCGAAGACGGAAAAGCGCTTCCCCACCAAGGGTACGTGCCTTGCCATCTATTCCCGCGCGGTCAACGCGGAAACCCCGCTGGGCGACGTTCTCACGTCGGCCTTTCCCTGGTGCGCAACCTGGGAAGCGCAATTGCGCCGACTGTTCGCGGCCTATGTCGAAAGCAAGCAGCGCCAGCACGTGCTCGATTACGACGATCTGCTGCTCTATTGGGCGCAGATGATGGCTGTGCCCTCCATCGCCGACGATGTGGCGGATCGCTTCGACCACGTGTTGGTGGACGAATATCAGGACACCAACCGGCTGCAGGCGTCGATCCTTCTGGCCCTGAAGCCCGATGGCAGAGGGCTGACGGTCGTCGGCGACGATGCCCAGTCCATCTACTCGTTCCGGGCGGCAACGGTGCGCAATATCCTCGACTTTCCCGGCCATTTCACGCCGCGCGCCGAGGTCGTCACACTCGAACGCAACTACCGCTCGACGCAGCCGATCCTTGCCGCCGCGAACGCAGTCATTGAACAGGCGGAGGAACGTTTCACCAAAAGCCTGTGGTCGGACCGGGTCTCCGCCGAACGGCCGCGACTGGTGAGCGTGCGCGACGAGGTCGATCAGGCCCGCTATGTCGCGGGTAAAGTCTTGGAACAGCGCGAAGCCGGCATCGCGCTCAAGGCGCAGGCGGTGTTGTTTCGGGCGTCGCATCACAGCGGGCCCCTCGAAATCGAGCTCACGCGCCGCAATATCCCATTCGTCAAATTTGGCGGCCTCAAATTCCTCGAAGCAGCGCACGTCAAGGACGTTCTGGCATTTCTCCGCTGGGCCGAGAATCCGCGCGACCGCGCCGCCGGCTTTCGCGTCGTCCAGCTCCTGCCCGGAGCCGGCCCCGCGACCGCAGGGCGACTTCTCGATCAGGTGATGAACGCCTCCGACCCGCCGCAGACCGTCGCCACATTCGCTCCTCCGGCCGCCTCTGCCGCGCACTGGCCCGCCTTCTCGGACACGGTTGCCCTCGTGCACGGCAGCACCGCCGGGTGGCCGGCCGAATTGGACCTCGTTTGCCGCTGGTACCTGCCGCATCTGGAACGCATCCATGACGATGCCGCCATCCGCCAGGCCGACCTCCAGCAGCTTGCTCAGATCGCCTCCACCTACTCCACACGCGAACGCTTCCTCACCGAGCTCACGCTCGACCCACCCGATGCGACCAGCGACGAAGCCGGGACGCCGCTGCTCGACGAGGACTATCTGGTGCTGTCGACCATTCATTCGGCCAAGGGTCAGGAGTGGACATCGGTGCTGGTACTGAACGTGGTTGATGGCTGCATTCCCTCGGACCTCGGCACCGGCAGCCGGGCGGAGATCGAGGAGGAGCGGCGCCTGCTCTACGTCGCGATGACCCGCGCCAAGGATCATCTGGACCTGATCATGCCGCAGCGCTTCTTCGCGCATCAGCAAAAGAGCAACGGCGATCGCCACATGTATGCGGCGAGAACGCGCTTCATCACCGCCTCGATCCTCCACCGCTTCGAGAACTGTGCCTGGCCCGGTGCCGACACGAAGCCGAGCGGCCGAAGGCCGACCGGCGAGGCCGTCGACATCGCCATGCGATTGCGCCGGATGTGGACCTGATCACGAGATCAGCATCAGGCCCGTGTGCGATTTACGGACATTCTTCTCGATGCATCACCTATGGCTGGCCCCGACGCCGGGCGGAATGTCGACTTGTCTAACGGCAGGAGGAACGGCACTATTGCCAGCGGTGCGCGCAAGCGCCTCCAACTAGAAACCTGGGTTCCGAAGGGGAGCGAACACATGTCCGAAAGTACAAACCTGGCGGTGCTTGGCCTGGTGGCCGCGTCTCTCGCCTGCGCGGGTCCGGCGCCGGCGCAAGAGATCAAGCTCACGCTCGCCGACCAGAATTCCCCGACGGCATGGGGCCCCTCGCATGCGTTGCAGCCCTGGGTGAAACAGGTCGAAGAGGCCACCAAGGGCCGCGTCAAGATCGAGGTCTATCCTTCCCAGACTTTGATCAAGGGCGTGGATATGTGGAAGGGCATCCGCAGTGGCATCGCCGACATCGGCTGGTGCGTGCAGGGCTATTGGCCGGAGCAGACACCGCTGTCCGACGTGATGTCGCTGCCGTTCCTGCCCATCAGTTCGGCCGAGAAGGGAAGCGAAGCGCTGTGGAAGCTGTATGAGAAATTCCCTTCGGTCCAGAAGGAATTCAATGAGATCCAGCCTCTGGTGCTGTACACGAGCTCGCCCAATCTGCTGGTGTCCAAGAAGCAGGTCAGGACGCTCGAGGAGTTCAAGGGACTGAAGGTCCGCGTCCTGGGCGGGCCCCCCACTGAAATGGCCAAGGCGCTCGGAGCGGTGCCGACGCTGATTCCAATGCCCGACGTCTATCAGTCCCTCGATAAGGGCGTGGTCGATGGCGCCGCCGCGCCATGGGAGGCGGTGCAGGGATTCCGGCTCTACGAGGTGGCGAAGAACTACACCATCGCGCCCTTCTACGTGGCGTATTTCTCGGTTTGTGCCAACAAGCAGAAATGGCAATCCTTGCCCAAGGACGTCCGCGACGGGATCATGAGCGTGAGCGGTCTCGCCGGCGCAAAATTCTGGGGCAAGAACTTCTTCGATACCGCGGAGCAAGGCGTGATCGAGCGGGCGAAAGCCGGCAACTACGAGCTCAACCGCTACCAGGTGCCGCCCGAAGAACTGGCGCGCTGGACCAAGCTTGCGGGTGAGCCGATCTGGAACGAGTGGGTCAAGAAGATGGAAGCCAAGGGCCACAAAGAGGCTCGCGACATCCTCAACGCCACGATCGATTCGCTCAAGAACTAACGCTTGTAGTCTGCCTTGGTTTGATTGTCAGTCATTCCGTGGCGTCGCGAAGCGGCGAGCCCGGAATTCCAACCACAGCACTGATGATGAATCCTGGGCTCCGCACTGCCGTCGGGTTTCGAAAATGACAGCCGCCCGATAGAACCGAATAGCTCGAGAGACAATATCAGTGCGCATTGAAAATCGCGCGGCGAAACGGTGACCGTTCTGCGATCTCCCGGCAAGTGGTTGTGGCGCTGCGAGGTCGTGCTGGTCTATGCCAGCATCCTCGCCGCGGTGGCGATGATGTGCCTCACATCCGCGGATGCGCTCAGCCGTTACCTTCTCAACCGCCCCATCATGGGCGCCTATGAGATCACCGAAAAATACCTGATGGTGGCGACCATCTTTCTCGGTCTTTCCTACGCCTATCGCGGCGGCGTATTCATCCGCGTCACCTTCCTGGTCGATCGCCTGCCCGCACGGTTGAAACTGCTGGCGCAATATCTCGCCCATCTTGCGTCGCTGCTGTTCTGTCTGATCATCCTCGTCGCAACGACCCAACAGGCGGTGCGCGGCCTGAGCGACGACACCACCCTGAGCGCGCTGCCCCTGCTGGTCGGCCCTGCCTATTGCCTCGTTCCCCTCGGCTTTTTTGCCCTGACCGTGATCATGCTCATCGACCTCCCGCGCGTTCGCAGCGGTCGGTCGCACCTGTTCAGGGAAGGGGCACCCCCCGCATAGCCGCGCATACCGTGCGAGGCCGCTGAAAGATCGACATGGTCGCGCTTCCGCTCGTGGTGCTGGTCCTTGCGCTTGTCCTCGGTGTACCGATCGCGGTCGCGCTGGCCGGAGCCGGCATTCTCGGCATCTACGTGGTCACCGGCGATTTCGGCAAAGTGATGGGGATTGTCAGCCTGGCGCCGTTCAGCACCGTGGCGGATTACGCGCTGACGACGATTCCCATGTTCATTCTGATGGCGTTCTTTTCCGCCTCGAGCGGGCTCGCGCGCGACCTCTACACCGCCGCCAGCAACTGGTGCTCTCACATCAAGGGCGGGCTTGCCATCGCCACTGTCTTCGCCTGCGGGATCTTCGGCGCCATGTCTGGCGCGAGCACGGCCGCGGCCTCGGTAATGTCCAAGATCGCCATGCCGGAAATGCGCCGCCACGGCTATTCGGACGAGCTCGCCGCCGGGGCGATCGGAATCGGCGCCACGCTCGACATCCTCATTCCGCCGAGCATCGCCATGGTGATCTACGGCGTCGCGACGCAAACCTCCATCGGGAAACTCTTGATCGCCGGCGTGATCCCGGGACTCATTGCCGGCATCCTGCTCGCGGCCATGGTTTACCTCTGGGTGCTCGTCAGTCCCAAGCACGCGCCGACCACCTATCGCGTCAGCCGGCAGGAGCGCTGGGCCAGCCTCGTGCGCATCTGGCCGAGCCTCCTGCTCATCTTTCTGGTGCTGGTGCTGCTTTATACCGGGATCGCGACCCCAACCGAGGTGGGAGCGCTGGGCGCGCTGCTCGCCGGCATCATCGGTGCGGTGTTCGGCCGGCTTACCTGGACAGAGGCAATGGAGGCGGTGAAAGCCACCATTCGCACCTCGGCGATGATCTTTCTCATCCTCATCGGCGCGACCATCTTCGGCTACTACATGGCCTTGAGCCGCATTCCTCAGGACATGGTGACGGCCGTCACCGCCATGGATCTCAATCGCTGGGTGGTGATCATCGGCATCGTCGTGGCCTACTTCATCATCAGCATGTTCATGGACGAGATCCCGCTGCTGCTGCTCACGCTGCAGCTCACCTTTCCATTGATCACCTCACTCGGCTTCGATCCGATCTGGTTCGGCGTGATGTCGATGATGATGGTGGCGATGGGTCTCGTTTTCCCGCCGGTCGGCCTCGTCGCCTTCATCGTGAGCGCGACGGCGGGCGTCGACCTGATGAAGGTCTACAAGGGCACCAGCATTCTCATGATCTCGATGGTGATCACCACCGTATTGTTGATGATCTTTCCGCAGATAGCGCTCTGGCTGCCGGCGACGATGCGCTAGATTGGCCCCCGGGATGCGCCCAGGATAGACGGAGGGTCGCACATGAACGTTCAGGACTCATCGCGTTTTCCGGCCAAGACCCATGTGCGCCAGGTCGGCCTCGTCCCTGGCTACATGTCCGGATTCGGCAACTCCTTCGAGAGCGAGGCGCTTGCAGGCGCACTGCCGGTCGGGCGCAATTCGCCGCAAAAGGTCGGTTTCGGCCTCTATGCGGAGCAGCTGTCGGGCTCGCCGTTCACGGCGCCGCAGGCGAGCAACCAGCGCTCGTGGCTCTATCGTATTCGCCCCACGGTCAAGCACTCGGGCCGTTACAAGCGCATCGATCGGGGCCTCATTCGCACCGCACCCATGGCGCGGGAGGAAATCGACTTGCCGATCGGACAGCTGCGCTGGGGTCCGATTCCGATACCCGATGAGACCCTGACCTTCGTGCGCGGCCTGCGCACGATGACCACGGCAGGCGACGCCGAGACGCGCACCGGCATGGCGGCGCATGTGCTGCTGGTGACCGCCTCCATGCAGAACGAATACTTCTTCAATGCGGACGGAGAACTCCTCGTCGTTGCGCAGGAGAACGGGCTTCGTTTCCGCACCGAGTTCGGCGTCATCGATATCGAGCCCGGCGAGATCTGTGTGATCCAGCGCGGCATGATCTTCAAGGTCGAGCTTATCGGCGGACCCGCGCGCGCCTACGTGTGCGAAAACTACGGCGGTGGCTTCACGCTGCCGGATCGAGGACCGATCGGGGCAAATTGCCTCGCCAATCCACGGGACTTTCTGACCCCGGTTGCGGCGTACGAGGACCGCGAGGAGTCCTCGACCCTGTTCGTGAAATGGGGTGGAGAGCTTTATGCAACTCAGATCGCCCAATCGCCGCTCGACGTGGTCGCTTGGCACGGCAACTACGCGCCCTACAAATACGACCTCCGGCATTTCTCGCCGGTGGGCGCGCTGCTGTTCGATCACCCCGATCCGTCGATCTTCACGGTCTTGACTGCGCCGTCCGAAACGCCCGGCACCGCCAATATCGATTTCGTGATCTTCCCCGAACGCTGGCAGGTGGCGGAAAATACCTTCCGGCCCCCGTGGTACCACCGCAATCTGATGTCGGAATTCATGGGCCTGATCCATGGCGTCTACGATGCCAAGCCGGAAGGATTTGTGCCCGGCGGAATCTCGCTGCACAACTGCATGCTGCCGCATGGACCGGACGCGTCCGCCTTTGAGCACGCGAGCAGCAGCGAGCTCAAGCCGGTGAAGCTGACCGATACCATGGCGTTCATGTTTGAAACCCGCTTTCCGCAACGGGTGACGAATTACGCAGCCCGTCTCGAGCAGCTGCAGAACGACTACATCGATTGCTGGCAGGACTTGCGCAAGCACTTCGATCCGGGCAGCAAGGAGCCATAATGGCGGCCCCCCGCCATCGCGTACACGCCGGCATCTGCCGGGCCACTGACAAGATCCGAACATGATCGATGATACCCATTCGCCAGGGCGGCAAAGCTGGGTCGCCTCGGCCAACCGTCACGCCGACTTTCCGATTCAGAACCTGCCGCTCGGCGTGTTCACGCCGCCCGATGGCGTCGCGCGCGGCGGCATCGCCATCGGAGACGACATCTTCGATCTCGCCGCCGCAGTCGATCTCGGGCTGTTCGAGGGCCTGGCCAGGCAAGCGGCGCAGGCCGCGTCCGGCGCGGCACTCAACCCGTTTTTCGCGCTCGGCCGTGAGGCGCGGCTCGCCCTGCGGCGGCGGGTCGGCGAGATTCTCGATGCCGACGGCGCGGATCGCACCCGTTACGAGGCGATGCGGGCGAGGCTCATTCATCGCGCCGACGCGTGCCGACTCGCGCTTCCGGCGACGGTTGGCGACTACACGGATTTCTTTGCCGGCATTCACCACGCGACCAATGCCGGCAAGCTGTTCCGCCCCGACAACCCGTTATTACCGAACTACAAGTATGTGCCGATCGGCTATCACGGTCGCGCCTCGTCGATCAGGCCGTCCGGGGCCGGCGTGCGCCGCCCCAACGGACAGCGCAAACCCGCGACCGAATCCGTTCCGAGTTTCGGTCCCTCCCGCAATCTCGACTACGAACTAGAGCTCGGCGTCTGGATCGGCCCGGGCAATGAACTCGGCGTACCGATTCCCGTGGCGGAGGCGGCCAACCACATCGCCGGCTTCTGCCTGCTGAACGACTGGTCCGCGCGCGACATTCAGGGCTGGGAATATCAGCCGCTCGGTCCGTTCCTCGGCAAGAGCTTCCTCACCACGATCTCGCCTTGGGTGGTTACGCCCGAGGCGCTGGCGCCGTTCCGGGCCGCGCAGGCGGCACGGCCAGCCGGCGATCCGGCCCCCCTTCCCTATCTTCTTGATCCAGCAGACCAGGCAACCGGCGCCTTCGACATCGATCTCGAAGTCTTCCTGCTCACCGAGGGGCTGCTCGCGAAGAAGCTTCCGATGCACCGGTTGTCCGCCGGTAATGCGTGCCATCTTTATTGGACGGTCGCGCAGCTGGTTGCGCATCACGCCAGCGGCGGCTGCAATCTGCGGCCGGGGGACATCTTCGGAACCGGAACGATCTCGGCTCCGGGAAATGATGGGCTCGGCAGCTTGCTGGAAATCTCGGCCGGCGGCCGGGAGCCGGTAACGCTCGCGTCGGGTGAAAGTCGCCGGTTCCTGGAGGATGGCGACACCGTGATCATGCACGCGCACTGTCGGCGCGAGGGTTTTGCCACCATTGGCTTTGGCGAATGCCGCGGAACGATCGAGCCCGCGATCTGAGGCAGGCCGCCCGCAGCATCACCAGTTTACGGTATACCTCGTACCGGCACTCCCGGCCGATTGAGCCAAAAGGCGGGGACCGCCTCGCCATCGCGATGACGACCGCCGAAGCCGGCGGCAAACCATGCGACCGCAGCTCCCGCCAGAAGGGAGGCCGCCGCCATGAAGGCCAGGATCACTGCGTTGGCGCGAGCGCGACGGATAGCGCGGCGGGCCTGGGCAATCACTTCGGTCACCCGGCGTTCGGCATCCGGTTGGGCCAGCCCAGTTCGCGCCATGACCAGGCGAACGAGATAGGCGCGATCCTCGGCCGCCATGTCCGCATGCCCAAGGCTGGTGGTGATGATTCTTGCGGCCTGGGCGCGGACATCCGGCTCAACAGCTTCGCCGGGGCGGCGGTCGGCCCGGAACAGCCGGTCGAGTTCGAACGCGAGCAGAGGTTCGGCGGTCGAAGCGGTGGGCGCGAGCACGTTACCCGTGGCCGGTGCAGCCGCCGTTCGGGCTAAACCCAACGCGAGCGCGGCGCCGATGAGAATTGCCAGCCCCCACACCAGAAGGCCGTGCAGGCCATCACGGAGCTCGACCTCGTCCGCGGTGGTGGACTCCCCGGTCGCCCGCAGCCGTCCGGCGAGATAGCCGCCAAGAGCGAAGCTTGCGATGGCGGTGAGCAGAAGCCAAAGGCCGGACAATAAGGCCAGCGCGACCGACGTATCGCGCCAGGTCGCCGAAGGCGAAGCGATCGCCAAGCCGATCGCAGCGCCGAATGTGATGAGAACGAAGGTGAGGGCCGACGCAGCGATGGCACCAGCAATCACCGCTCCCCACGAGATGTACATCGGAGCAGCCACCGCCTCGCGGCGGTAGGCGGGCTGATCAACCATCTGCGCCCCCTCTCAACGCAAGCCGAAGAACGAAAGGATCGCCAAGATGACCACGATCAAGCCGATAAGATAAATGAGACCATTCATTGCTGCCTCCTGCCAAGATCGCGGAAATAACGGAAGACTGCTGTAATAGTTCCATGGCCCTGACGTGCGGCGCGATCTTCTGTCAGCCGCGCCGCGACGGTTAAGACCTGCAGCCGCTCGAAACGCGCTGGCCTGGTTGGTGCCGCCAAGCGCCTGCGGGATAACTCTCAGCAGCAAGATGGCCGCTCGACCGAGCGGAGCCGCCGATCAGGCAGCCCTGCAGTCCGCAACGACTGAGGCGGGCGCGACCGCGGCGCACAATGTCGTCCTCTGCATCGAAGCCGCCGAAGACATTGCCAGGCATATCTTTTGAGAGATGCGGAACTGGATTTCCTGCGGAAGCTTGTCAGTGGACCTGCTGTTGAAATTCCAGCGTAGCCCCAATCCCACCCGATGGAATCGCTCCTCGTCAAAATCTTTGCCACGGCGCTTGCGCTCAGTCAGGTGACGACGACGCCGGACGCGGTAAAGACGCAGTTTGACCGCGGCCGGGATCAGGAGGAGGTGGCGCGGCTGCTGAGCGCGGGCTGTGCGCATATGCGCAAGGCGTTCGACATCGAGGACATCAACCTGGACGACCTGATCGCCACGGCGTTGGATGATCCGCAGGCGATGAGCAGCGAGAACAAGGCGTTTCGC
>DASSJW010000247.1:0-10334 GCA_035690995.1 Xanthobacteraceae bacterium | reverse complement strand
CGCCGCTGCGCTCGTCGGCGCGGACGTCGGCGTGTTCTTCTATGCGGGGCACGGTCTGCAGATATCGGGCACCAACTACCTGGTGCCCATTGATGCGCAGTTGCGGACCGCGTCGGCGCTCGATTTCGAGATGGTGCGGCTTGATCTCGTGCAGCGGACGATGGAGCGCGAGGCGCCCACCAACATCCTGTTCCTCGACGCCTGCCGTGACAACCCGCTCGCGCCCAATCTCGCGCGGGCCATGGGCACACGCTCGGCGGATATCGGGCGCGGCTTGGCACCGGCTGAGTCCGGGGTCGGCACCCTCATCAGCTTCTCCACCCAGCCCGGCAACGTGGCGCTCGATGGGACCGCGAGAAACTCCCCGTTTGCGGGCGCGCTTATCAGACACCTGCGCTCGTCGAGCGACGATCTGAGCGCGATCCTGATCGCCGTTCGCAACGACGTGATGCGGGAAACCCAACGGCGGCAGGTGCCGTGGGAGCACTCGGCGCTCACCGGCCGGTTCTACTTCATCCCGAGCCCCCCAGCCGTCGCGGTGACGCCACCGGCTACGGTCGAGCCGCCGTCGTCGCCGGTGGCGGCGCTGCCGTCGCCGAACGCAGTGGTGCGGGCGCCCACGATCATCACGGGTGCCGGGGCGATGTTCCCCTATCCGATCTACGCGCTCTGGTCCGAGGCCTACAAGAAGGAGACCGGCATCGGGCTGAACTATCAGTCGGTCGGCTCGCGCGCGGGCATCCGGCAGATCCTGGCGCGGACGGTGGCGTTCGCCGCGTCCGACCTGCCGCTCCAGAGCGCCGACCTGGAACGCGACGGCCTGCTGCAATTCCCGGCCGTGATGGGCGGCCCGATTCCGATCGTCAACATCGAGGGGGTGAAGGCGGGCGACATTGCCCTCGACGGCGCCATCCTGGCCAAGATCTTCCTCGGCGAGATCAAGTCGTGGAACGATCCGGCGATCCAGCGGCTGAACCCCTATGTGCGGTTGCCCGCGCAGCCGATCGTGGCGGTGCATCGGTCCGATGCGTCCGCGACCACCTACGTGTTCACCCATTATCTCAGCAAGGTCAGTGCGGACTGGCGGACCAAGGTCGGCGCCGACATCACGGTCGAGTGGCGCGGCGGTATCGGCGCCAAAGGCAATGACGGGGTCGCCAACGCCGTTGCGCAGACCAAAGGCGCGATCGGCTACGCCGAATACGCGTATGCCAGGCACGGCAAGCTTACCTTCGTCCGGATGGTGAACAGGGACGGCCGTGCGGTCGCGCCGACCCCGGCGTCGCTGATGGCGGCGGCCGCCAACGCCAATTGGGAAGCGACGCCGGGCTTCGGCGTGATCCTCACCGACATGCCGGGCGCGGAATCGTGGCCGTTCGCGAGCGCGAGCTTCATTGTGATGCCCAAGCGGCCCGAGGACGCGGGGGCGACCCGCGAGGCGCTCAAGTTCTTCGCCTGGGCCTTCGACAAGGGCGACCGGCTGGCGACGGAGATGCTCTATGTGCCGATGCCGGACAACGTCGTCGGCGCGATCCAGCGGCTATGGGCCGCCGAGATCAGGGATGCCGGCGGCAAGCCGCTGGTCGCGCGACCCAACTGATTCGGCGGGGATCGCCTCCGAGGGCTGTGATCTAGATCACAGAGGGGCGCGGCGGCCCGTGTTACGCGGTTACCAATTCGTTCATGCCGAGAAGGAGCTTCTCCATGCGCATGCGCCCGACCCACGGTGCTGCGGTCGTCTTCGCGGCCACCCTCGCCGCGACCGTGGCCAGTTCCGGCCCCGCGGAGGCGTTCTTTTTCCTCCCGATGTTTCAGCAGTCGCAGCAGCCCTCGTTCGAGTCCAGATCTGGCAGGAGCCCGAGCGACAACACGCGCTGGAAGCGCGGCAGGGGGACGGACGAGGGCGCCGAGCCGGCTAAGCCTTCCGGCGGGACGCGCGCGAAGCGCGACGAGGAGAAGTCGAGCTCCGGCTCGTCGGGCAAGAGCGCAAAGTCGCAGGCGAAATCCGAGTCCAGCTCCTCGCAGGCACCGCGCACTCGCAGCGTTCGTCAGGAGCCGCCTCCGAGTAAGAGCAGCGGACGCGCCAGCGCCTCGGTGCGCCGCGAAAGCCCCGCGGGCGGAGGTAGCACGCCGCCCCCCACGCCGCCGGCCCAGCCCAGCGACACCAGCGCGCAAGCGCCCAGTCCCGCCCGCGCCGGCAGCACCCTCGGCGATACCTTCGACGAGAAGCTCGGCGAGGTGTTCAAGGCGCGGATCGACGAAGTCCTCAAGCAGGCGAATTGACCGGACGCGACGCAAGCTCGGACGCAGCGCAAGCGTCACGCACACTTCCTCCTGACGCGGATCGCGCTCTTGCGTGGGCCCTACAGCGTCCTGAGGCGCCGTGTGGAATTCACCCTGCCCCCAGCAGATCGGCGACCGTGAGTGCAACGATCTTGGTGGCGGCGCGCAGATCATTGAGGCGCAGATTCTCGTCGGCGTTGTGCGCGTTCGCTTCGAGGATCGAGTGCGGCCCGGCGCCGTAGAGCACGATCGGGATGCCGGCGGCCGCGTAGTGGCGAGCATCGGTGTAGAGCGGCACGCCCACGACAGGCACATCGACGCCGAGAATCGCCTTGGCGTGCCGCTCGATCGCGGCAACGATCCGATCGGTGCCGGGCTGCGGGCGCAGCGCCTGCGCCAGCAGCAGACGACGCACGTCGGCCTTGATCCGCGGCTGTGGCTCGGCCGCGGCCGCGATCAGCGCGCGCAACTCCGCCTCCACTTTCGCGGCATCCTCTTCCGGGATCATGCGGCGGTCGATCCGGAACACGACCTGGTCCGGCACCACATTGGTGTTGATGCCGCCTTTGATCAGCCCGACATTCAAGGTCGGCGAGACGATGCCGGGCGTCGCCGAGCGTATCCGCGTCAGCGCGGCGCGATGCGCATAGAGGGCGGCGAGGATGCCATTGGCCGCCTCGAGCGCGTCGACGCCCGTCTCCGGCATGGCCGCGTGCGCCTGTTTGCCCGTCACCGTTACCTCGAGATGCAGACAGCCGTCATGCGCGGTGACGATGGCGTAGGAGAACCCCGCGGCGATCGCCGCATCGGGCTTGGTCAAGCCTTCGTCGAGCAGCCACTTCGGCCCAACGATTCCGCCGACCTCCTCGTCGTAGGTGAAGTGCAGCTCGAGCGTTCCCCGCAGCTTGTCGCCTCCGGCCGCGGCCGCCTTGAGCGCGAGGAGCGTCCAGGTGTAAGTGGCAAAGTCCGATTTCGACACCGCCACGCCGCGGCCATACATGACCGGTCCGTGCGGGCCGTCCTCGATCACGGCGCCATAGGGGTCGAGGCGCCAACCGAGGCCGGGCGGCACCACATCGCCGTGCGCATTGAGCGCAATGACAGGCCCGTCACCGAAGCGATGGCGGACGATGAGGTTGGTGACGCTCTTCATGCCCGCCGCTTCCACCACGGTTCGTGGCACGTCATGCGCTTCGACGGTGAGACCCAGCTGTTCCAGCAGCTGGCGCGCCCGCCGGGCATGCGCAGCGCAATCGCCGGGCGGATTGTCGCTCGGCACCTTCACCAGTTCCGCGAGGAATGCGGTCTCGCGCGCAAACTCGTGATCGACGAACTCGCCGATGACTGGGGCCAACGTCATGACGTTTCCGCCAATCGGAGAACGGTATCAAGGATGACGCGCGCGGCGATGTCGGCGTCCTCGGCAGTGATGATTTCGCGCGGCGAGTGGCTGACGCCCCCGTTCCCGCAGCGGACGAACAACATGGCGATGTCGGTAATGCCGTCGAACATCATGGCGTCATGGCCGGCGCCGCTCGGGAGATAACACGGCTTCACGCCAGCGCGCGCGACGGCATCTGCCAACACAGATTGCAGGCGCGGCGAGCACTGCACCGCGGCCGTTCGTTGTACCTCCTTGCTCTCGACGATGACGCCGCGCTTTTCCGCGATCCGCCCGATCTCCCGCATCACGTCGAACACAGCCGCATCGCGGGTGGAGTCGTCGGCGGCGCGGATGTCGAGCGACAGCTCGCAGCGGCCGGGAATGATGTTGATCGCGCCGTTGGGAACAGCGAGCTGGCCGACCGTGCCGACGAGCGTGGGGGCCTGCGCGCATCGCTTCTCCACATAGAGCACGAGCTCGGCCGCCGCCGCGGCGGCGTCGTGGCGTCCCGCCATCGGGACGGTGCCGGCATGCCCGGCCGTGCCTGAAATCGTGACCATGCACCGGACGGTGCCGGCGATCGCGCTCACGATCCCGACCGCCAGTCCTGCCTCGAGCAGGACGGGCCCCTGCTCGATATGGACCTCGAGATATCCCACGAGCTCCTCGCGACGGCGCGCCAGCGCTGGAATGCCGGCAGGATCCAGCCCCGCCTCGGCCATTGCCGCCGCCAAAGTGATGCCATCGGCATCGCGGCGTTCGAGCAGGCGCGGATCGAAGCGTCCCGCGACCGCGCTGCTGCCGAGGAAGCTCGAGGAAAAGCGCACACCCTCCTCTTCCGAGAATGCGATGACCTCAAGGTGAAATGGCAGCTTGCGACCGAGCCGTTGCAGATGCTCGACCACCACCAGCGCAACGAGGACACCAAGCCGGCCGTCATATTTTCCGGCATTGCGGACCGTGTCGTAGTGCGACGCAAGGATCAACGTCGGCGCGTGTGGATCGTCGGAGGCATAGCGTCCGACGACATTGGCAGCCACATCGATTCTGGTGGCGAGACCGGCCTCGTCCATCCGGCCGCGGATTTCGGCGGCGACGGAACGATGGGCCGCAGAGAGATAGGTGCAGGTCAGCGCGTCCGCAGCTTCCGACCAATGCGCCAGCCGGTCGGCCAGCGCCATGATCTGCTTCCCGAACGCCGGCCCCTCCGCGCCGCCGACTGCGCTTTTTGCTTCTGTCGCCATGCCTATGCACTATTTGTTCGGCATCTCTCTTGCAACGCTCAATAACCGTCTGTCATCCTGCCGCGGGCTTGGCCGAAATGACGAGCGGCTGAAGCAAGAGAAAGGATCGGCGATCGTGGAGACCGTGCTCACCGAGTGGTTGAGCCTCATCATCCGGTGGCTGCACGTCGTGGCCGGCATCGCCTGGATCGGCAGTTCATTTTATTTCATCCATCTCGATCTCAGCCTCAAATCGCGAGCCGATCAGCCCCAGGGCGTGCAGGGCGATGCCTGGCAGGTCCACGGCGGCGGGTTCTATCACATGGTGAAGTATCTCGTCGCGCCGGCCCGCATGCCGGATGAACTGACCTGGTTCAAGTGGGAGGCCTATACCACCTGGCTCTCCGGCTTCGCGCTGCTGGTGGTCGTCTACTATCTCGGCGCCGAGCTCTATCTGATCGACAGGTCCGTGCTCGACGTCACCGCGCCGACCGCGGCGGCCGTCGCCTTCGGAAGCCTGGTTCTGGCCTGGCTGTTCTACGAAGCGCTGTGCCGCTCGCCGCTCGGGCGGCATGAAGTGGCGCTCGCGCTCGTCGGCTACGTCTTTCTGGTCGGGCTCACCTACGCCTTCACGCACGTGTTCAGCGGCCGCGGCGCCTTCACCCAGATCGGCGCGCTGATCGGCACCATCATGGTGGCGAACGTCTTCATCATCGTCATTCCGAACCAGAAGAAGACGGTGGCGGCGCTGCTTGCGGGAAAAAGCCCCGATCCGCGCTGGGGCGAAGAGGCCAAGCAGCGCTCGGTCCACAACAATTATCTCACGCTGCCGGTCGTTTTCCTGATGATCTCCAACCATTACCCCCTGATGTTTGCGACCCGCTTCAATTGGCTGATCGTCGCCATCGTGCTGGCGGTCGGCCCCGTCATTCGCCATTTCTTCAATTCCAGGCACGAGGGCAAGGGCAGCCCCTGGTGGACCTGGGGGGTGGCGGCCGCCGGCATGATTGCAGTGGCGTGGCTGTCCGGCGCCGGGCCCGGCGGCAGCGCGCCGCGCGCGGAGAAGCTCGACATCAGGGCTGCCGAGAACACGGTGCTGTCGCGCTGCAGCATGTGCCATCGCGACGAGCCGCTCTGGCCGGGCGTGCATGCGCCGCCCAAAGGTGTCGTGCTCGACGATCCCGAAGATATCCGCCGCCATGCCCGCCTGATCGAGATCAACGCCGTGCGCTCGCATGCCATGCCGCCCGGCAACATCACCGACATGACGCCGCAGGAGCGCCAGATCCTGGCGGCCTGGATCGCCGCCGGTGCACCGGCGCGGTGATCTCGGGCGGGCGTTGGACCGCCCTCCTTCGGCGGCACAGCAAAGGAGTGACTGGTGGACTGAACGGTGGCTTCTCACCGCCGGGCAGCGGGCGCGTTGCAAGACACGCTTGCACCGAACTTGTATAGACACCCCATGGCCCCGCACGATTTCGCCAAATATCCCCGCGATCTCGCCGGCTACGGCCGCGAGCCTCCCGACCCGCGCTGGCCGGGCCGCGCGCGCGTCGCGGTTCAGTTTGTGGTCAATTACGAGGAGGGCGGCGAGCGCAGCATCCTGCACGGCGACGC
The DNA here is from genome assembly GCA_035690995.1 of Xanthobacteraceae bacterium. Classification (GTDB taxonomy): domain Bacteria; phylum Pseudomonadota; class Alphaproteobacteria; order Rhizobiales; family Xanthobacteraceae; genus VAZQ01. The sequence goes on along the minus strand of DASSJW010000247.1, from coordinate 3,827 downwards.
CACGTCGGAAGCGTTCCTGTCCGATGTCCTCGGCGCACAGCCTTGGCCGGGGCAGCGGCACATGAACGTGGAGTCGATGTACGAGTACGGCTCGCGCGCGGGCTTCTGGCGGCTTTGGCGATTGTTCACCCGGCACAACATGCCCGTGACGGTGTTCGGCGTTGCGACCGCGCTGGCGCGTTGTCCCGATGCGGTCGCGGCGATGCGCGATGCGCGCTGGGAGATCGCGAGCCACGGACTCAAATGGATCGACTACAAGGATGTGCCTCCGACGGAAGAGCGCGCGCATCTCGCCGAGGCGATCCGCATCCACACGCAGGCCACGGGCGAGCGGCCGCTCGGCTGGTACACCGGCCGCAACTCGGTCGAGACCTTGAAGGCGGTGCTCGATGAAGGCGGCTTCCTCTACTCCTCGGATTCCTACGCCGATGACCTGCCCTATTGGGTCAATGGACCGAAGGGCGCACACCTGATTATTCCTTACACGCTGGACGCCAACGACATGCGGTTCATCAATGCCCAGGGCTTCGGCACCGGCGAAGACTTCTTCGGCTATCTCAAGGATGCGTTCGACCTGCTCTACGCCGAGGGCGAACACGCCCCGAAGATGATGTCGGTCGGCCTGCATTGCCGGCTCGCGGGCCGCCCCGGGCGCGCGGCAGGGCTGGCGCGGTTTCTCGACTACATCGCCGCGCGCGAGCGCGTCTGGGTCGCGCGCCGTCTCGACATCGCGCAGCATTGGCATCGCGAGCATCGCGCGCTGGCCGCGGGTGCCCCGACCATCGCCTAGAACATAAAGTCATCATGACCACGGTTTCGCTCGAAAGCCTCAACGCAACCGACGCCGCGAGCTTCGTTGCCGCGCTGGGCGATATTTACGAGCACGCGCCGTGGGTGGCGCAGGCCGTGTGTGGGCAGCGGCCGTTCGGGACGCTCGCGGCTCTGCACGAAGCGATGATGTCGGCGGTGCGCGCCGCGCCGCCGGATCAGCGCCTGGCCTTGATCAAGGGGCATCCCGATCTCGCGGGCAAGGCAGCGCGGGCAGGCGCGATAACAAGCGTATCCACCGCCGAGCAGGCAAGCGCCGGTCTCGACCGCCTGTCAGAAGCGGAATTTGCCCAATTCCACCGTCTCAACAGCGCCTATCGGGAGAAATTCGGCATCCCGTTCATCGTCTGCGTGCGCCGGCACAGCAGGGATTCGATCCTGCAGCAGTTCGAGCGTCGTGTGCAGAACAGCGCGACGGCCGAGATCGAGACGGCGCTCGGCGAAATCTTCCGCATCGCCGCGCTGCGCCTCGATCAACGCGTCGCGGCCGGCGATCGCCTCGAGGTGCACGGCCGATTGTCGACCCATGTGCTCGACACCCACCGCGGCAGGCCCGCGGCCAGCGTCGCGATCGAGCTTGTGCAACTGTCGGCCAACGGCGAGCACGTCACGCTCGTGCGCGCCACTACCAATGGCGACGGGCGGACCGACGAACCCTTGATCGCAGGTCAGCCCCTGCCGATCGGGCGTTACGAGCTGCGCTTTCATGTCGCGGACTATTTTGCAGCTCTCGGCACGCCGCAGGGCGACCCGCCGTTCCTCGATATGGTGCCGGTCCGCTTCGCGGTGGCCGAGCCCGAGGGCCATTACCACGTGCCGTTGCTGGTGACGCCGTGGAGCTATTCGACCTATCGCGGCAGTTGACGATCGCCGGCTGACCGGGGAATAGGCAAGAACCGGCAAAATGCCTAGTCTTGAGGCAAGATGCGGCGTCCCCGGTCGCGGGTGCAACGCGATCCGGGCTGGCACGCCGATTGCTGCAAAAGCGCATACAGCGCCGGTCAACCGGCCCCACAGGGAGCGTCAGACATGCAGATGACCAGGCTTTTCGGGATGCTCGCGGGAGCGGCAGTCGCTGCCTTGGCGGCGAGCCCCGCATTCGCTGACACCGATGTGAAATTTGCCCTCGATTGGAAGTTCGAGGGGCCGGCGGCTCCCTACTTCGTCGCGATCGACAAGGGCTACTACAAGGCCGAAGGGCTCAACGTCACGATCGATTCCGGTCCCGGCTCCGTCGCCGGCATCGCGCGGGTCGCGGCCGGGACCTACCCGCTCGGCTTCTTCGACATCAACTCGCTGGTCAAGTTCCAGGACCAGAACCCGGACAAGAAGGTCCAGGCGGTGTTGATGATCTACGACAAGCCGCCGTTCGCGATCGCCACCACCGCCAAGACCGGCATCGCCAAGCCAAAGGACCTCGAAGGCAAGGTGCTCGGCGCGCCCGCGGCCGACGGCGCCTTCGCGCAATGGAAGGCGTTCGTGAAGGAAAACGGCATCGACGACTCCAAGGTCAAGATCGAGAACGTCGGCTTTCCCGTGCGCGAGCCGATGCTCGCCGATGGCAAGGTCGATGCCATCACCGGCTTCTCGTTCTCGATGCACTACAACCTGCTGCAGAAAGGCCTCAAGCCCGAGGACATCAAGACCATGCTGATGGCGGACCACGGCCTCGTGCTCTACGGCAATGCCATCATGGTCAATCCGGACTTCGCCAAAGCCAATCCGAAGGTGGTGGCAGGATTCGTGCGCGCGACCATCAAGGGCGTGCTCGACACCATCAAGGATCCGGATGCTGCGATCAAATCGGTGATGAGCCGCAACGAAACCGGCGACCCCAAGATCGAGCTCGATCGGCTGAAAATGTCGTTGCGCGATAATTTCGTGACGCCGTGGGTGAAGGCCAACGGCTTCGGCGATGTCGACATGACGCGGCTTGCCAAATCGATCGATCAGATCGCCCTGACCTACGATTTCAAGAACCGGCCGAAGGCTGAAGACATCTTCACCAGCCAGTATCTGCCGCCGGCGGCCGATCGGAAGCTGTGACGGTGTTCGACAGGAGTCTTTCCACTGTCATGCCCCGCGAAGGCGGGGCATCCAGTACCCCCGTTTCGCGCGAGTGACGCGCAGCCGGCGAATACTGGATCGCCCGCCTGCGCGGGCGATGACAGGGCAGGCTGCCGCTTAGGGCAAGCGCCATGACCCCCTCCGTCGACATCGGAAATGTCACGCTGACCTATCGCGGCGGGTCGGGCGGCGTGCTGGCCCTCAAGGACACGAGCCTCACTGTCGGCCGCGGCGAATTCGCCGCGGTGGTCGGTCCTTCCGGCTGCGGCAAATCGTCGTTGATGAAGCTCGTGACCGGGCTCGTGCCACCCGACTCCGGTGACATCGTCATTTTCGGCGACCGGGTGCGCGGCCCCGTTAAGATCGCCGGCATGGCGTTCCAGAATCCGAATCTCCTGCCGTGGCGCAAGGTCATCGACAATGTGCTGCTCCCGCTCGAGATCGTGCAGCCGCACCGGCAGAAATTCCGCCGCGAGAAGGAGCAGTATCGCATCCAGGCCAACGCGCTTCTCAAGACCGTGGGGCTTGACGGATTCGACGACCGGTTTCCCTGGGAGCTTTCCGGCGGCATGCAGCAGCGAGTGTCGCTCTGCCGCGCGCTGATCCACCAACCCGCTTTGTTGATGCTCGACGAGCCGTTTGCCGCGCTCGATGCCTTCACCCGTGAGGAATTGTGGTGCGTACTCCGCGACCTCTGGCAGAAGCTCGGCTTCACCGTGATCCTGGTGACGCACGATCTGCGTGAAGCGGCGTTCCTCGCGGACAAGATCCACGTCATGAGCGCCCGGCCCGGACATATCGTGATGACCAAGACGGTCGATCTGCCGCGTCCGCGCGACCTCGACATCTGCTTCGAGCCGCGCTTCACCGATATCGTGCACGAACTGCGCGCCAAGATCGCCGAGGTGCGCAAGGCATGAGCACGTTTGCTC
>DASSJW010000246.1:0-10652 GCA_035690995.1 Xanthobacteraceae bacterium | reverse complement strand
CTCCCTCCCTCAGCCCGGCTCGAGACCGTGCTTCTTGATGGTCGGTATGGCGTCCGGTGCGGTGAGGAATTTTGCGAGCGCCGCGGCGGCGTCTGCCTCTTTCGCCCCACTATGGATGCCGCCGGAAAATACCGTGATGTTTTGGAGCTCTGCCGGCAGCGGTCCGAGATATTGGATGCCCTTCACGGGAATGAGCTCGCTCACCTGCTGGAAGCCGATCTCGGCATCGCCGCGCGCGACCACCTCGCCGACCGGTTCGCCGGGTTTTACCGCGGCCGTCTTCGATTTGACCTGATCAGAGATGCCCAGCTTCTGGAACATGCTTACGAGATAGATACCGCTCGCTCCGGCAGAGTAGGCGACGGATTTTGCCGCAAGCAGCGACTTTTTCACTGCGTCGGCGGAGCTGATGTCGGGCTTTGGTGCACCGGCGCGCACGGCAACGCCAATGCCCGACTTGGCGAAAGCGGCGCGACTGCCGGCGACAAGCTTGCCCTGCTTGATCAGTTCTTCAGTTCCGCTGTTGCCCAAGATAACGAGGTCGGCGGCTTCGCCGCCCGCGATGCGTTTCTGAATGTCGGGCGTGCTTGACCACGCCACCGTGACCTTGTGACCAGTCGCCTTCTCGAAAGGCGGGATCAGTTCAAGATACGCATCCTTGATGGCGGTCGAGGCGAGGAGTTTGATTTCGGCAGCATGGGCCAAGCTCGGGATGAGCAGACCGGCTGCTACAGCGATAACCAATCGCGCTTTCATGAGTTCCTCCAGCAAGACTGATTTCCCCGGATAGTGGGGTCGGTCGACTGTCACTCTATCCTTTCGCGGCGAATCCTGCAGCCAAATCGCTGGTACCGAACATCTTGGCCAAACCGGACATGCCGAGCCTGTGTCTGAGGCCAATTGAGGGGCATATGCCTGCGATCCTTCGCCTATTTAACCTGCCGCACTGCCGCGTGCCCATCGTCCGGTCTGGACAAGGCTGGCAAGGGTGAAAATCGGGCTTTATGCTCGGGGCTGCGCCTGGGGCATGTCGACGGGGCGAGACGTTCGATTCGAGTTCGATCGCAGAGGGACATTCGCCGATGATGCTGCGCAGCGCCCTGCGGGGCCGGCCACAGACGGAAAAGACACAGGTCAAGACGGAACGCAGGCGCGAGCGAGCGCGGCTGGGTCATCGCGCCGCCGGCGCCTGTCTCGCTCTCTTCACCGCCGTGCTGCTATGCGGCTCGGCCGCCCGCGCCCAGTCGGTCGCGTTCATCAATCCCGGCAAGTCGGACGAAATCTACTGGATGACCGCGACGCAGGGCATGCAGGCGGTCGCCCGCAGCCTCGGCATGACGTTCGAAGTGCAATACGCCCAGCGCGAGCCGTTGAAGACGTTCGACATCGCGCGTGAGATGGTTGCGCGTCCCGCCGGCAAGCGCCCCGACTATATCGTGGTCACCGACGACTATTCCGTGGCCGACCAGCTCTTGAAGATCATCGATCCCGCCGGGGTGAAGACTTTTCTCGCCTACAGCTCGATTCCGGTCGACCAGCGCGGCGGCATCGGATCGCCGCGCGGCAAGTACAAGGGCTGGCTCGGCTCGCTCGAGCCGCGGGCGGAAGACGCCGGCGACCTGACGGCGGACGCGCTGATCGAACGCGGCAAGAAGGAAAAGGCATTCGGGCCCGACGGCAAGCTGCACATGCTGGCGATCGCCGGCGACCGCTCGACGCCGTCGTCGATCAAGCGCAATCAGGGCATGCGCCGCGCGGTGGCGGAGAATCCGAACGTCGTTCTCGATCAGGAGGTCTACGCGGCGTGGACGCGGGAAAAAGCCGCCGAGCAGGCCGAATGGCTCTACCAGCGCTATCCGCACGCCAGGCTGGTCTGGGCGGGCAACGATCTGATGGCGTTCGGCGCGATGGCGGCGTGGGAAAAGCGCGGCGGAAAGCCCGGCGTGGACGCATGGTTCAGCGGCATCAACACCTCGACCGAGGCGCTCGAAGCGATCAAATCCGGACGCCTGACCTCGCTCGCCGGCGGCCACTTCATCACCGGTGCATGGACGCTGGTGATGATCTACGACTACCACCACGGCCGCGACTTCGCCGACGAAGGGCTCGAGCTGGAGCGCCCGATGTTCGCGGAGTTCACGCCCCCGCTCGCGGACCGTTACATCCAGCGATTCAGCGGCGGCTTCGACAGCATCGACTTCAGCCGCTACAGCAAGGTGAAGAATCCGCAGCTCAAGCGCTACGATTTCGGCTTTGCGCAGCTTCTGGACGCCAAGCCCTGAGCTGTGATCGAGGCGCGAAGGGCCTGGCGCGCAAGCGACCGCGCGGTATCGTCGACCTTCCGCGGACGACCGCCGTCCGATTCGACGGAAGGAGCTCGCGATGGACGATGCGGCATTCCATGGCGTCTTCCCCTACCTCGTCTCGCCGGTGAGCCCGGCGGGCGAGATCCTCGGGGAGGTGCTCACGCGCCTGTGCCATGATCTCATCTCGGCCGGCGTCCATGGGCTCACGCCCCTGGGATCAACCGGCGAATTCGCCTATCTGAACTGGCCACAACGCCGCCGCGTCGTCGAGATCGTGGTCGAGGCCGCGGGCGGACGCGTGCCGGTGGTTGCGGGAGTCGCCGCCACGACCATCGCCGACGCCGTGTTCCAGGCGCGCGAGATGCAGGCGCTCGGCTGCGACGGCATCCTCGCCATTCTCGAAGCCTATTTCCCGATCTCTGACGAGGGCGTGCACGCCTATTTCAAGGCGATCGCGGAGGCGGTGACGCTCCCGGTGGTGCTCTATACCAATCCGAACTTCCAGCGCTCGGACCTTTCGCTGGGCGTGATCGATCGCCTGAGCCGCATTGCCAATATCCGCTATATCAAGGATGCGTCCTCCAATACCGGGCGGCTCCTCTCGATCATCAATCGCGTCGAAGGGCGGATGGCGGTGTTCTCCGCCTCGGCGCATATTCCGGCTTGCGTCATGCTGATCGGCGGACAGGGATGGATGGCCGGACCAGCCTGCATCGTGCCGCGGCAAAGCGTCGACCTCTACCAGCGCTGTCGCCGCGGCGACTGGGATTCGGCCATGACCTTGCAGCGCCAGCTCTGGGGCATCAACGAGGTGTTCGCGAAGTACAATCTCGCCGCCTGCATCAAGGGCGGGCTTGAGCTGCAGGGCTATGCGGTCGGCACGCCGCTTGCGCCCCAGCCGGCGTTGCCGCCCGAAGGCATCGAAGCGGTGCGCGCCGCGCTGATCGGGCTCGGCGCCCTTTAGATGCGTGTGAGCTAGTCCTGCTTGATCCTGGCCGCGCGGATGATCTCGCCATATTGCGCGGTCTCGGCTTCGAGACGGCGCGCGAATTCCTGCGGCCCGGCGAATTCGATCTGCACGAAAGTCGCTTTCAAACGCTCGCGCACGCCGTCGTCCGCGGTCGCCGCCTGCAGCTCCTGCGTCAACCGCGCGATGATGGGCGCCGGCGTGCCCGCCGGCGCCATCATGCCCCACCACGGCAGCATGGTGGCGGCGGGATGACCGAGCTCGGCGATGCTCGGCACATCGGGAAAATCGGCCAACCGGCGCGGCGACGTCACCGCCAGCGCGCGCAAGGTACCCTGCCGCACCGGACTCGCGATCGAGGCAGTGCTGAGCGCGGCGAGATCGACCTGATGCCCCATCAGCGCGGTGACCACTTCCGCGCCGCCGCGGAATGGCACATGCACCATCTGGATTCCGGCCGAGAGGGCGATCGCCTCGGCGGCAAGATGCAGCTCGGTGCCGACGCCGGAGGTCCCATAGGTGAGCTTTCCCGGGTTATTCTTGGCGTTGTTGACGACGTCGGCCAGCGTTTTCAACGGGGAGTCGGCGTTGACCGTGAGCCAGACCGGCTGCACCGCAACAAGCGCAATGGGGACGAAGTCCTTGCGCGGGTCGTACTGCACCTTGTCGCTCACCAGCGGTGCGATGGTGATCGGCGCGGCGGTGGTGAACATCAAGGTGTAGCCATCGGCCGGGGCGCGCGCGAATGCCGCGGCAGCGATCTGGCCGCCCGCCCCGCCCCGGTTTTCGGCGGTGAATGTCTGGCCCAGGCGCTGCTGCAGGCGGTCGATAAACACCCGTGCCAACACGTCGGTGGCGCCGCCGGCGCCGAACGGCACGATCACCCTGACCGGCGCCGTCGGGTAGGATTGCGCCATGGCCGTTGCCGCGGCCAGCGCGATGACCGCCGCAGCGCCGAGGTGCGCGAAAATACTGCGACGGACACGCGCGAGGGCTGGCATCGCGACAACTCCTTCTCGATTCGACCCGTTGGCAAACCGCGGGCCTGCCGCCTTGGCAACAATCGACAGCACGGAAATTTCATTCCGCCTTGATGTTCGCCGCCTTGATGATAGGCCACCACTTCTCGATTTCGGCTTTTTGCAGCGCGCCGAGGGCTTCGGGCGTTTGCCGGTCGCGCGGGACGATTTCCTGCCCGAGTGCGATGAGCCGCTGACGCACGGCCGGGTCGGCCAGGGCATGGACGGCGGCGGAATTGAGCTTGGCGATCACGTTCTTGGGCGTGCCCTTGGGCGCGAACAGCCCACCCCAGACCGAAATATGAAAGCCCGGAAACCCGGCCTCGCCCACTGTCGGGATATCCGGCGCGGTGGCCAAACGGGTATCGCCGGTGATGGCGTAACCGCGCACGAGACCGTTGCGCACCATTTCCAATGAACTTGCCGGCGACGTGCACATGACGTCAATGCGCCCGCCGATCATGTCCTGCAAAGCCGGCGCAGCCCCACGATAAGGGACGAACGGCCAGCTTGCGCCGGTGACGCGTTGCAGTTCGACGCCGCAGAGATGCAGCGAGCCGCCAGCGCCATTATGTGCCTGCGCAACATTGGCGTGATTGGCCTTCAGCCACGCAACCAGCTCCTTGAGACTATTCGCCGGGATCGCATTCTTGCTGACGATCAGGTTAGGGCCGTTCATCAGCAACGTGACGGGGGCAAAGTCCTGCACGACGTCGTACTGGAGCGGATAGATCGCGGCATTGACGACGAACTGGTCTCCGGATCCGACGCTGAGGGTGTAACCATCCGGGGCCGCGCGCGCGACACGTCCGAGCGCGATGCTGCCACCCGCGCCGCCTACGTTTTCGATCACCACCGTTTGACCCATTGCTCCCCGCATGGATTCGGCCAGCGCACGCGCAATCGAATCGAACAGGCCGCCCGCGGCATAGGGCACGACAATCGTGATCGGGCGGGACGGATAGTCCTCCGCCGACGCGGCCCCGATCGATCCCATCATTGCAGCCAGCGCGACGCCGAGCGCCCCCACTCGTCTCGCATATCTCAGCTTGAGCATTGAATTCTCCCTCGGGTCATTATGCGCGCTGGCGGTTCTGCCCGACCGCTGGTCGACGGGCCCTCGCTGCCTGCGCCGGCGGCGCAGACGTGCCAGAGGCTCCGTTCGCAAATAGTGGATGCATCCGGGGCGGCTGGGAAGTGCCTATCGGACATCGCCGATGTCGGCGAGCCCCGTCATGGTGCGCGGCGCGGACCCTGCGGCTGCTTGACGCTGGCCAGCGAGGACAGAGCGTTCAAGTTGCTGCGGAGACGATCGGGATCGCCATCCGCGAGCCGGGCTTCGACCTCGGCATGGGTGCGCTCCCAGATGGGAGTGGCGCGCGCCAGCAACCGCCGGCCCGCCGGCGTCAGCGTCAGCAGACGGCCACGCTTGTCGTCGGGATCGGCCGCCACCGCGACGAGGCCGCGGCGCTCCAATGGCTTGAGCGCGGCGGTGAGCGTGGTGCGGTCCACGGCCAGCAGCGATGCCACCGCTCCCATGCCCGCCGGCCGGGGACGGTTGAGCGACATCAGCAGCGAGAACTGCCCATTGGTGAGACCGAGCGGGCGCAGGGCTTCGTCGAAGCGGCGCGCCAGCGCCCGCGCCGCTTGCTGGACGTGAAGGCAAAGGCAGGTGTCGCGAACCCTGAGCGTGGTCTCGTAGGGAACGTCCGCGGCCTTTGACATGGGGGGCATAATGTTGATATCAACGTATCATGTCAAGTCGATCATCGCAAGCCTGATGGAGGAACGACATGCTGAATAACCCGGTCATTCCGCGGCCCATCGTGTCACGGGAAGAATGGCTCGCCGCGCGCAGAGCCCTGCTCGCCAAGGAAAAGGAAGCCACCCGGATGCGCGACAGGGTCAACGCCGAACGGCTGGCGCTGCCTTGGGTCAAGGTCGAGAAGAACTACGTGTTCGATACGCCGCAGGGAAAGAAGACGCTGGCCGAGCTTTTCGATGGCCGCAGCCAGCTGATCGTCTATCATTTCATGTTCGGTCCGGACTGGGCCGCGGGCTGCCCCGGCTGCTCCTTCCTCGCCGATCATATCGACGGCGCCCTGCCGCATCTCGAACATCACGATGTCACCATGATCGCGGTGTCGCGCGCGCCACTCCCCAAGATCGCGGCCTACAAGCGGCGCATGGGCTGGCGCTTTCCCTGGGTATCGGCCTTCGGCAACGACTTCAACTACGACTACCACGTATCCTTCACCCGCGACGCGCTGGCCAGCGGCAAGGTATTCTACAATTTCAGCGAAACCGAGCCGGGCGAGGGGAATGACGAACTCCCTGGCCTCAGCGCGTTCTACCGGGACGCGGCGGGCGACATCTTCCACACCTATTCCAGCTACGCGCGCGGGCCGGAGGAGCTGATCGGCACCTTGATGATCCTCGACCGCGCGCCCAAAGGCCGCAACGAGACCACGATCATGGATTTCGTCCGCCGCCACGACGAATACGAAGCGCCGGCCAAGAAGGACTGTTGCGCCTAACGGCGGCGCTGCCGCCGCGACGAGAGCGCGAACTCGAAAGCCGCAACTTCCGCGCCCTGCGGCGGAGTGCTAGCGTTCATGCCAATCGCCGAAGCAACGGCGAAAGCAAGAGCGACGGGAGGAAGCGATGAAGGGATTGATCGCGGCCCTATGGCTCGCGTCGAACCTGGCGGCGGGGGCGGCCTGGGCGCAACCCTATGCGCCCAACGAGCTGGGCGTGACCATGGGACATTGGCATCTCAATTCGGCCAACGTGGAGGCCAACAAGAAAATCTTCGTTGGGATGGGCGGCACCGCGATCAAGGCGGGGGTTTTCGAGATCGTGCGTTTCCCCGGCGTCGTCGTGATGCTCAATCTGCGCGATGCAGGAGCGCCGCCGTCCGGAGGCACCGACGGGACGATCGTGAACCACGTCGGTTTCGTGGTGCAGAATGTCCAGGAGTCGGCCGCCAAGTGGAAGGCCGCCGGCGTACCGGTGCAGCCCGGCAACAACAACAGGACGGACCAGGCCTACGTCACCACACCGGACGGCCTGAAGGTCGAGATTCTCGAGGACAAGCAGCAAAGCGTCCCGATCCGGCACGAGCACATCCACTTCTTCCTGCCGGAGGCGGCGATCCTGGAGAGCCAGACGTGGTATGCGAAGACGTTCGGCGCCAAGCCGGGCGTGCGCAACCAGGCTCCGGTGGCCGACGTTCCGGGCGCCCAGTTGCGGTTCGCCAAGACCGCCACGCCGGCCGCCCCCACCAAGGGGCGCGTCCTCGACCACATCGGCTTCGACGTGAAAGACCTGCGAGGCTTCATCAGGAAGCTCGAGGCCGCCGGGATCAAGATGGACCGGCCCTACACGCCGACCGATAACGGCGGCGCTTTGGCCTTCATCACGGATCCGTGGGGAACGTCGATCGAACTGAACGAACGACCCAATCCGGTCTATTTGCCGTAGCGTATCGCCGCGCTGCCGTGCAGGTCGGTCGCGCCCGACCTGCGCGCCTCAAGGGGAGCTCAGTCGGTTCGTTCAGCGATCGGCGAAGGCCAGCCTGGCGCCGAGCGCGACAAACGCCGCGGCGAATGTCCGGCGCATCCAGGTCAAGACCCGCGGGCGCGAGATCACGTGGTCGCGGACCGAAGCGGCAAACAGCCCATAGCCGACGAACACCACGAACGTCATCAGCATGAAGACGGCGCTCAGCATGAGCATGCGCGCCAGCGGTTGCGATTCGTCGATGCTGACGAACTGCGGCAGGAACGCCAGAAAGAAGATCGACAGCTTCGGATTGAGGATGTTGATCAGGATGGCGGTCACGGTCACCTGCGCCGCGGACCGGGCGCCGACCTCCTTCTCCACCCGCAAGGTGCCGCGCTCGCGCAAAGTGTTCCCGGCCATATATAGAAGATAGGCGACGCCCAGATATTTGAAGGTCTCGAAGGCCAGCGCGCTGGCGTGCAGAAGCGCCGCCAGCCCAAGGATCGCGGCGGCCATGTGCGGTACGATGCCGATCGTGCAGCCGAACGCGGCCACGATGCTGGCGCGCGATCCGCGCGAGAGACCCGCCGCCAGCGTGTAGAGCACGCCGGTGCCGGGCGACGCGATGACGATGAACGAAGTGACCAGGAATTCGATGCTCACTCGCAGCGCTCCTCTCGCAGCGTCGATCGCGCCGGCGCAACAATAGCTCGCGCTTCGTCAGCCAAAAAACTCGCGCAGCAGTTTGTTGACGAGTTCGGGCTTTTCGACCTCCGGCAGATGTCCTGCGCCTTCGAGGATTTCGAGCCTCCCTTGCGGCAACTGCTTGATCAGCACCGCGGCGTTCTTGTCGATCGGGTTCACGCGGTCCTCGCGGCCGGAGATCATCAGCACGGGAAAATTCAGCTTCGGCGCGACCTCCTCCGGGGAGTAACCGTCAACCAGTCCGAGCTTGACGCCGTGCATGAAGCCGCGCGGACTGGTTGCGCGGACGACCTCGCGCACGAGCTCGATCGTTTCCGGCGACGCGTTCGCCGCCAGCAGCGCATTGACCCGCGCCCCGAAGGCGTAGCCGCCCTTGGCGATCTGCGCCTCGCGGGTGGCGATGACCTTCTGTTTTTCCTGCTCGCTCATGCCGCGCGGCCCGATACCGGTGCCGGTCATGGCGAGCTTGATGATGCGCCCGGGATTGTGGATGGCGAAGCATTGCGCCACCCGGCTTCCGAATGAATTGCCGACGAGATTGATGCGATCGAGCTTCAACGCGGCAAGGAAGTCGCTGAGCGCGTCGGCGAACGTCTTGCAATCCGGATTGTCGGTCTTGAGCGCGTCGGACAGCACGTAGCCCGGCGCATTCCAGGCGACGACGCGAAAGCGGTCGGACAGCCCCGCGAGCTGGAAGCGCCAATGCATGGAATTGGCGCCGACCCCATGCAGCAGCACGAGCGCAGGCGCATCTGCCCTGCCCGACTCCATGTAGCTCCAGCGATCACCGAGATAATTCGCGCGCGCGGCCGCGGGAATTTCCACGAATTTCAGCTCGGGCAACGGCGGCAAAGACGGCGTCTGCGCCCGTGCGGAGGTCGCGCCGAACGCGAGGAGCGCCGCCAATACCGCCGGTGTGAATGTTGACATGGCTGGATCCACGAGGAGCTTGAGGGCCACGCGTTCCGGACAACCCGGTCGCCTGCAACCACAATGCTCCGCCCACGCTCGGCAGGCAAGATCGATGCGGGTGGCAAAGAATTCGCGCCGCGTCGATTGCAAAATGCCCTAGGACTCCAGGCGGCCGCGCAGCTCGCCGAATGGCACCATGACGTGCTCGCGATAGGCGTCGCGCTCGCACAGGCGCCGATACCAGGCTTCCACGTTCGGGACCGAGGGCCGCTCGATCTCCAGTTCGAAATAGCGATAGAGCGACGTGCCGGCTGGGATGTCGGCCAACGTGAGCGCGTCACCGCACAGGAACCGCCGGTGCGCGAGCACCCCGTCCAGCAATTTGAAATGACCGGCGCAGCGGGCGACCTTGTCGCGGATGGCGGGCCAGTTTCGCTGCGGTTCCGGCGTCCGATAGAAGCCCCAGAAGACGCCCATGAGAAAGTCCGGCTGCAGCGCAGTTTGCGACCAGTCCATCCAGCGGTCGACCTGCGAACGCGCGCCGGGATCGTCAGACCAGAAGCGGCCATGGCGCGCAGCGAGATAACGCAAGATCGCATGCGATTCCCACACGATGGTGCCGTCATCGTCGATGACAGGAACACGACCATGCGGGTTCATGGCCGTGAACTCGGGCGTATCGAGGCCGCCGAATCGACCGCCAGCTTCGATATGCCGATGCGCGAGCCCGAGCTCGCCGACAAGCCACATGACCTTTTGCACATTGAAGGAACTGCGTCGTCCCCAGACGGTCAGCATCTCGGCGCAAACCTCTTTTCGCGCCAAATCAGGACCGCGGCCGGTCCGCGTCCGGCTCGACCGGGTCGCGCATCGGCTGGTCTTCCTGCGGATCGGCCGGCGGAGGCCCGATCGGGTCTCGATAAGGCTGCGGGTCTTTCACCGGCGGCTTTTGCGGCTCGGCGGGCTGCGGACGCGGCGGCGTGACGGGTTCTTGCGGCACGCCAGGTCAAGTCGGGCGCGGCAATTAGGTTCCGATGCGCGTTGCCTCCGTGGGCGCGGGCCGCCGTGCGCAGGCCGCTGTCCGGAAGCGCGTATGTCCGCATGGGTGACACGATGCGCTTCGCTCTGCACCCTCCGGTCAGCCGGCCTTCAGACGCGGCAGCAGCGCGATCGCGTTCTGGCGATCGATCTTGTCGAGGTCGTCTGCGCTGAATCCGAACGCGGCGAGCGCCTTCACAT
>DASSJW010000245.1:0-2567 GCA_035690995.1 Xanthobacteraceae bacterium | reverse complement strand
ACGCCGGATTATCACCTCAATCGGGATGAGTAGGCCAACGAGAGCGCGCAAGCGCGCATCATGAGTACATCCCGCTACCGGCTTGGCGTCGACGTGGGCGGCACCCACACCGATCTCGTGCTGCTCGACACGACGACGGGCGAGCTTCTGATCGAGAAGGTCTCGAGTACGCCAAAAAATCCCGCGCTCGGCGTGCTGAATGGGGTGGCCAAGTTCATCGCCCGTGGGGTTGCGCCGGCCGAGATCGGCTTTTTCGCCCACGGCACCACCATTACCACCAACGCCCTGCTTGAAATGCGCGGCGCCAAGGTCGGACTGCTCATCACCAAGGGCTACCGCGCGGTGCAGGAAGTCCAGAACCAGGCGCGTGACAGCAACCTGTTCGACTATTTCTATTCGAAGCCCCCGGCGATCGCTCCGCAGAGCCTGACCAAGGAAATACCCGAGCGCTGCGATTACGCCGGTCGCGTCCTGCTGACGCTCGACGAAGCCGGCGTCCGCGCCGCCGCCCGCGACCTCAAGGACGCCGGAGTCGACTCAATCGCGGTCTGCTATCTGTTTTCGTTCATGAATCCCGCGCATGAAGAGCGGACGCGCGCGCTGATCAACGAGGAGTTTCCCGCCGTCCAGGTCTCGCTCTCGAGCGAGGTCTTGCCGCGCATCCGCGAATGGGCGCGGCTCTCGACCACCCTGCTCAACGCCTATCTCGAGCCGGTCATGGTGCGCTACATCGCTCATCTCAACGGCGGATTGGACACCGCCGGTGTGCGCACACGACAGCGCTTCCTGATGCAGTCGAACGGCGGTGTGATGCCGTTTTCGGCGGCGATCGCCGGCGGCCGCACCGTGCACACATTGTTCTCAGGTCCGGCAGCGGGCGCACAGGCCAGCGCCTATCTCGCCCGCGAGGACGCGCGACGCGGCCTCGTCACCCTCGACATGGGCGGCACCAGCGCCGACATCGCCTTTATCGAGGCCGGCGCACCGCTGGAAGTCACCGAGGGGGTGATCGCGCGCCGCCAGATCGATGTGCCCGCGCTCGACATGACCACGATCTCCGCCGGCGGCGGCTCGATCGCCTGGATCGACGGCGGCGGCTTTCTCAATGTCGGCCCGCAGAGCGCCGGCGCCGATCCGGGCCCGGCCTGCTATGGGCGTGGCGGCACACAGCCGACGGTCACCGATGCCGATCTGATGTGCGGCTATCTCAATCCCAACTATTTCCTCGGCGGGACGCAGACGCTCGACGTCGCCGCAGCCCATGCGGCGCTCCAGGCGCACATTGCGGAACCGCTGCGGATGGATGTCATGGCAGCCGCCGCCGGCATTCAGCGCATCGTCGACATGCGCATGGCGGATGAGGTGCGCGTGTTCGCGGCCAAGCGCGGCGTCGATCTCTCGGCCTTCACGCTGCTGCCGTTCGGCGGGGCCGGCGCCGTTCACGCCGCCGCGGTCGCCGAGGAGCTCGGCATGCGACGCATTCTGGTGCCCCCGCGTCCCGGTGCATTCTCCGCGCTCGGCCTCCTCTGCACCGACGTGGTGCACGACTATATCCGCTCGGACCTTCGCCCGCTCGCGGAGATCACCGCCGACCACGCCGAGGACATCTTCCGGCACTTGGAACACAAGGCTGGTGACGAGCTCGCCGCCGAAGGGATGTCCGCGAGCGACGCCCGCTTCGCGCGCGAGTTCGACCTGCGCTATACCGGCCAGGGTTATGAACTGCGCACCCCGCTCGAGGGACTGTTCGCCGAGCGGCTGACCGCGGCATCGCTGGCGGCTGCGCGGGAGAGGTTCGACGAGCGCCACGCCCACAGCCACGGTCATGCAGCCAAGGAGCGGCCGGTTGAAGTGGTGAGTTATCGCCTGCGCGTGCGCGTGGCGGTGCCCAAATACGAACCGCGTGAGGCCGCGGTGCCGGCGCGGCACCCCGCCGCCGGCGCGGTCAAGGGCAAACGGGCGGTGTCGTTCAACGGGCCGCTGATCGATGCGGTGCTCTATGAACGCGACCGCCTCGATATCGGCGCGACCATCGCGGGGCCGGCGCTGGTCGAGCAGTTCGACGCCACGACCGTCATTCCGCCGGGCTGGAACGCGCATGTCGACGGCTATGGCAACCTCGTCCTGGCGAGGGCGTGAGCATGGATGCCATCACGATCCAGATCCTGCGCAACAAGATCGCGAGCCTGGTCGATGAAATGCACTATCATTTCTATCGCTCCGGCTACTCGACCATCATCCGCGAATCGCGCGACTTCAGCTGCGTGATCCTCGATCGTACCGGGCGGCTGATCGTGGCGCCGCCCATGTTCTTCCACGCCCCGGTCTACCGCCATCTCGTCGGCCGCATTCTCGATCTCTATGGCGGCCGCGAGGAAGATGCCGGGATCAAGGACGGCGACGTGTTCGTCTCCAATCATCCCTATGCCGGCGGCCTGCCGCACGTCTCCGATATGGCGTTCGTCGCGCCGGCTTTCGCTGCCGGCGAACTCGTCGCATTCGCGGGCTCGATTGCGCACAAGGCGGACGTGGGGGGCGCCGTCGCCGGCTCGACCTCCGCCAACGCC
>DASSJW010000244.1:0-2669 GCA_035690995.1 Xanthobacteraceae bacterium | reverse complement strand
GCATCGCCCGCGAATAGCCCATTGATTGCGCAAAGGATCGGCGCAGATAGAGCGAGAAGTCACGATCGCCATAGTTGGTGAGACCATGCTCCAGACCATGTGTGCGTTCAGTCATTGCCGAGTGCCTTGCCAGCAGACAGTCCCGCTATTGCCCGGCGTCATCGCCGGTTCGCCGCCGTGAAGTATGGAATGTTAGTGTAGTCACCAGCCGGACGCCACGTTTGAAGACCGCATCTGCTCGGTTCACCCATGTTCTTAGCGAGATGAGGGGGAAAAGGAGATTGTCCGCGCTCACGGGGCGGCAATATCGAAGGTCATCGCTGAGGGCAAAGCCGACTCCGCCGGACGGGCGGAATTCCGCTTCAACACCCGGGACGATTTCGGTGGGTCGCATGGCCTCTGGGTGGATGTAGGCGCTGGCCGGAAAACGGCGATGCACTGGATCGCACCAAGTGCGCTGCCGCTTGACGTGAGCCGAGGACCTGCGGGCAACCCCTTCAAGATCCACTTGAAGGGGGTGGGCTGAACCGAGACCGCCAATATCTCCGCGGTGGTCTACGACACCAACTACTTCGGCTACGCCTGCGCCTTCAACGGCCAGGGCAACGTGGAAATCTTACTCCACGCGACCGGCGAGCCCGGCTCGCATTTCATCGATCTCTACCCAGCGACCGACAAGGGCAAGGAAACGCGGCCACTGAATTTTCGTATCCCGCAACTCAGCTATGCGGACGATCATCCGGGCGAAGACCCTGTCCCGTTTTCGCTTTGCCTTCGAAGTGACCGGACCCAATCCGATTGGGCAATAGCGCGCTTAACATAGGCGCAGCGGGCATACGGCGGAGGCGTTGAAAAAACGCCCCCTGGAGCAAATTTGCCTTTTCTGCCTGACCCAGCCCTGCCGCGGCATTGCAACGCGCCCATTATCGCCTCGACAAACGGCCTGGAACCCCTCTAAAAAAGAGCTTGGGAGCGTTCCAAAAAAGGCCCCTCTTTGCCGGGGGGAGCAAACTATGAATTACGACGCCTATTTTGCCGATGCCCTCGCCCGGCTCCGGGATGAGCGCCGCTATAGAGTCTTCGCCGATCTGGAGCGGCTTGCCGGCCGCTTCCCGCGCGCGATCTGGCACTCCCCGCATGGGCCGCGCGACGTGATCGTCTGGTGCTCCAATGATTACCTGGGAATGGGTCAGCACCCGAAGGTGATCGGAGCAATGGTCGAAACCGCGACGCGCATGGGCACCGGGGCGGGGGGTACTCGCAACATCGCCGGCACCAATCATCCGCTGGTGGACCTGGAGCGCGAGCTTGCAGACCTCCACCGCAAGGAGGCCGCTCTCGTTTTCACCTCTGGTTATGTGTCCAACGAAACCGGCATCTCGACGATCGCCAAATTGCTGCCGAACTGCCTGATTCTCTCGGACGAATTGAACCACAATTCGATGATCGAGGGCGTGCGCCAATCGAGATGCGAGAAGCAGATTTTCCGCCACAACGACATGGCGCATCTCGAGGACCTGTTGCGCACGGCTGAGCCGAGCCGGCCCAAGCTCATCGTGTTCGAGACGCTCTATTCCATGGACGGCGACGTAGCACGGACCGACCGAATCTGCGATCTCGCCGAACGTTATCGCGCCATGACTTATGCCGATGAGGTCCACGCCGTCGGCATGTATGGGCCACGCGGCGGCGGTCAAGCCGAACAGCAAGGTACCATGGCCCGCATCGACGTGATCGAGGGCACGCTTGCCAAGGCCTTCGGCTGTCTCGGAGGCTATATCACGGCGAGTTCAGCGCTGTGCGATGCTGTGCGCAGTTACGCCCCCGGCTTCATTTTCACGACCGCGCTGCCACCCCCGATCTGTGCTGCAGCCACAGCGGCGATCCGGCATCTGAAGGCATCGAGCTTCGAACGGGAGCGCCACCAGGAGCGCGCCGCGCGGGTTAAATCAGTGCTGAACGCCGCCGGACTTCCGGTAATGCCGAACGACACCCACATCGTGCCCGTGTTCGTTGGCGAACCTGACAAGTGCAAGGAGGCGACCGACCTCTTGCTCGCGGAATACGGCATCTACATCCAACCGATTAACTACCCGACCGTGCCGAAGGGTTCTGAACGTCTGCGCATCACGCCGACGCCCTATCACGAGGACGCGGTAATCAATGCGCTAGCTGAAGCCTTGGTCGATGTCTGGGAACGGCTCGAGTTGCCGCTGAAGGATCGCGCCTTGGCCGCGGAGTAATATCGCTTGGCATTGTAGAGTGATCCCGCGATCTGCTGCGCCAGCGGCTCGGCCGGCGAGCAGGGTCAAGCCAGGACATCAAGCAAACCTTTAATCGTCAAATGTGCCCTGCCCCGGCCGTTTCCAGTTCTGGCGCGGCGGCGGGGGCAGCTTGCGCACGAGGCGGCGGGCGACAACGGCTACCGAAAAGCTCACAGCCAGGAAACGGGCCAGATGGTGCGCCCCGACATAGACGGGATCGAGATGCAGAGCCAGTGCGAGCACCATCATCGTATCCTGCGCGCCCGGCGCGAATGCCACAATGACATCGGCGATCCGAAACGGAAGGAGTGCCACCACGATCAGGGCGAACGATGCAGCAACGGCGACCGCGACCGCGAACGAGCCGAAGGCCGCGCCGAGATAACTCAGCAGCATTCGCGGACT
>DASSJW010000243.1:0-12561 GCA_035690995.1 Xanthobacteraceae bacterium | reverse complement strand
GGACCCATCGCCGGCGCCGTGCTGGTCGTCTTGGCGAGCCGCGACGTCCTCGTTCACCCATTGCCGCAACGTCGTCATGTTGCGAAGAAACTCGCGGCCGCGCAGGGCCGGATAGCCGAACCACTTTTCCCCCGCCGGTACGTCGGATATCACGCCGCTCGTCGCGCCGACAATGGCACCTTCGCCGATCCGCACGTTGTCGGGAAGCCCGACCAGCCCGGCCAGAATGACGTGGTCCTCGATGACGACGCAGCCGGAGATGCCGCACTGTGAGACGATGATGCAATGGCGGCCGATGGAAACATTGTGTCCGATCTGCACCAGGTTGTCGATCTTGGTACCCTCGCCGATCACGGTATCGCGATTGGCGCCACGGTCGATGGTGGTGCCGGCGCCGATTTCCACGTCATCCTGCAGGATGACGCGCCCCACCTGAAGCACTTTGCGATGACCGGTCGCCCCCATGACGTAGCCGAACCCGTCCTGTCCGATGCAGCAGCCGGGATGCACCACCACGCGATCGCCGATCAAGCTGTTCGTAATCGAAGCGTTGGCACCGATCGCGCACTCGCGTCCAACGCGCACGTCGGGTCCGATCACGGCGCCGGCGTTGATCACGGTGCCGGTCCCGATCTCGGCGCGCGGCCCGATGACGACGCCGGGATCGACGGTGACGCCGCTCTCAAGACGCGCGGTCGGATGCACGATAGCGCCCGTCGCCACGCCGCCCGCCTCGAACAAGGACGATGGCCGCAGGGCGCCTGGGAACAGCTTCCGCGTCACGTCGACAAAGGCGCGATAGGGTTGGGCGATGCAGAGTACGCTGACATGCGGGGGTGCGTGCCCCGCATGACGTTTGGTCGTCAAACAGGCGCCCGCCCTGCTTGCGGACAGCTGGGATGCGTATTTCGGCTTGTCGAGAAATGTGAGGTCGTGCGGGGCCGCACCGTCAAGCGCGGAAATTCCGGTGATGCGGCGGTCGAGATCGGCGCCAGGCCACGGCTCCGCGCCGGTGAAGGAAGCGATCTCAGCCACGGTCAGCCCGTGGCCCCGCCTGAAGAAAATGGGCTCGGTCATGCCTTGAACCGCGGCCCCGCAGGCCGGATCAGAATTTCGCCCCGCCACCGAAGCGGAACTGCTGCACCCGGTCGTAGGGTTCCTTGCTCAGCGGGAAGGAATAATCGAATCGGAGCGGACCAAATGGCGAGTCCCAGATCAATCCCACGCCGACCGAGGAGCGAACATGCATAGCGTTGTCGACGGGACAGGGTGGGGTCGAGCAGAGAGATCCCGAGATGACCTCGCCCGTGGCCGGGAACGTCGTCGGGCCCACATAATTCCACAGCGAGCCCGCGTCGGCAAACGCCGCAAGCTTAACTCCCGTATCCTTGGGGAGGAAGTAGAGCGGCGTCTGCAGCTCCAGACTGGCGCCCCAATAGTAGGTACCGCCGAGCGCATCGCCATAGACGCCGGTAAACGGAAGCTGCGTCAGGTCGCGCGGCCCAATGCCGGCGGGCGCAAATCCGCGGACCAGGTTGGGGCCCATCTGGAAGTGATCGAGCATTCGCAGGCCGCCATCCCATCCCGCAATTTGTCCGCCTTGCAGATGCACGGAGGCGACGACGTCGGACACCACCTCGTGATAGCCCCAGACGTCGGCGCTGGTGCGGACGAACTTGACGTCGCCGCCTACGCCAGCGAAATCCTGCCTGAACTCGGTCAGTGTTCCAGTGGTCGGACTCTTGTTGTTGTCGAGTGTGTTGTGCGTGAGCGTATAACCAACCAATGAGGTGAGCACGGGCCCCCCAGCCAGCTCCCGCTTCACCGCCAACGATGCTTCGCCATCCGTGTAGCAGTTCGCGATGCCGGTATAGCCGAATGGCGGGGTGAGCGCCGGGGTCGTGCCGACGGCGCCCGCCGTCGGGAAGGTGTTCACGAAATCAGGATTGATGTTGTTACAGTTCATCAGATTGGCTGGCAGCGTGACCCTCTGCTGGTAGAGCGAATACCGTACCTGCAGCCCGAGGTCCTCGCGCAACGCGAAGCCTAGCCTCGAACCGAAGCCGATCGTCTGCGTCTGATATGAGACATAGCTCGTCGGGTTCTGCTGCTTGTAGAAGAGATCAAGACCAAGCGCGACGCGGTAGCCGAGGAAGTAGGGATCGACGAACGACACTTGGGCGCCGCGCGTATACTGCCCGTATTGCACCGCGATCTTTCCGAACAGGCCACGGCCGAGCAGATTGCGCTCCGCGACGCTCACCTCGCCGAGGAAACCGTCTGCGGTGGAATATCCGCCCGACACCGAGAATTCGCCGGTCGACTGTTCCTCCACGTCGACATTTAGAATGACACGATCGGGAGCGGATCCGGGTTCGGTCGATATCTTCACGCTCTTGAAGTACGAGAGGTTCTTCAGGCGCCGCTCGGCGCGATTGACGAGGGCCCTGTTGTAGGCATCGCCCTCGGCCAAGTCGAACTCGCGCCGAATCACATAGTCGCGTGTGCGGGTGTTGCCGCGGACGTTGATGCGTTCAATGTAGGCGCGTTGTCCCTCATCAACCACGAAGACAAGGTTGACGGTGCGCGTCTCTGGATCGCGGGTTGCGCGCGGCCGCACCGTCGCGAAGGCGAAGCCCAGTTTGGCCGCCTCGATGGTCATGTCTTCGACCGTCTTTTCGACCGCCTCGGCGTTGTAGACATCGCCCGGATAGGTTCGCAGCCGCCATCGCAGCAGCGCCGGATCGAGTGCCCGGATGTTGGACTGAACCTCGGCCGTCCCGACGCGGTACTGGTCCCCCTCCTCGATCGTGAAGGTGATCACAAACCCGCGCACGGTAGGATCGTATTCGCCGACGGCGGACACGATCCGCACGTCGATATAGCCGTGCTTGAGGTAGAATCGCCGCAGCAGCTCGCGGTCGGCTTCCACTCGGTCCGGATCGTAGATGTCGCCGGTCTGCAGGAAGGCGAGAAGGCCGGTCGTGGACGTCTTGATGACGTCCTTGAGCCGATACGAGGAATAGGCGCGATTGCCGACGAACTCGATCTGCCTGACCCCGGTCTTGGCACCCTCGGTGATTTCGAAGACAAGATCGACGCGGTTGTTGGCAAGCTCGATGATCTTGGGCTCGACGCGAATGTCGAAACGGCCGCTGCGGCGGTAGACCTCGACCAGACGCGCCGTGTCCGCCTGCACGACCGGACGAGAGAGCGTGCCCCGTTCCTTCGACTGGATTTCGGCCTTGAGCTGCTCGTCCTTGACCTTCTTGTTGCCTTCAAACGCTATGCGATTGATGACCGGGTTCTCGATGACGGTGATGGTCAATCGCCCACCTTGCGTCGTAGGGCGAACGTCCTGGAACAGGCCGGTGGCGAACAGCGCCTTTACCCCTTCGTCGATTTGGAAGGCGTCGAGGCGACCGCCCGGCCCGGGCCGGAAGTACGAGCGGATGGTGTCGGCCTCCACTCGCTGGTTGCCCTGAACCACGATCGAGCTGACGCTAGCCGTTTGCGCATAGGCCGCGGGTGCCGCGAGCGACACAACGCCGACACCCGATAAAATCCCCCCAAGGACGAGGCACGCGATGCCTAGTCCTCGAACAAACCGCTTACAAAGTTCCATTCCCCACGCGCCCTTTGTCGTCCCCTTTGAGCACCCTTGAGATTCGGGCGCCCACGAGAAAGGTCGTCGCTAACCCCAAAAAGCCATCCAGGCAGCCCTGCCTGTACAAGCTTTTCCCTGTTTTGCAACCACGTCCTTCCCCCGACTTATCCCTTTACGCCCCGACCGTTGCAAAGATGCTACGACGCCGTCCATTGCGCCGCGAGATGCAGAATGTCGTTATAAGTCGCAAAGATCATTAACATCACGACTATCGCCAGCCCGATCCGGAACCCGACCTCCTGCGCACGCTCGGATAGCGGTTTTCCCCTCACCGCCTCGATCCCATAGAACAAAAGGTGACCGCCGTCGAGCAGCGGTACCGGGAATAGGTTCAGAAGCCCGATTGACACCGACAGCACCGCAGTAAGGCTGAATAACGACGGAAGGCCCTCGCTGGCCACCTGCCCCGACACCTGGGCGATCCGAATCGGACCGCCGAGCTGGTCGGCAGCCTCCCGTCCCGAGATGACGCCGCCGATGTAAGACAGCGTACGCTCGACCACGAACCACGTCCTTTGCGCGCCCATCTCGACGGCCTTGAGCGGCCCGACCGGCTGGAAGTGCGCGTCCTCCGGCGAGGGCGAGCGGGTGATACCCAGGACCCCGATGCGGTGAACATTGCCGAATCGGTCCTTGGACTCCTTGAGCGCCGGCACCGCCTTGAGAGTGACATGCGTGCCGCCGCGCTCCACCTCGAACACCAGCGTCTCGCCGGCGCTGGTGCTCACGATCTGCTGCATATCGGGGAAGCTCTCGACCGGTCGTCCGTTGATCGAAAGGACCAAGTCGCCGGGCTGGAAGCCGGCGGCCTCGGCGGCGCTGCCAGGCTGAATGGCGTCGACCCGGGGCGACATATTCGGCTTGCCAAAGATCATGAAGAGCGCAGCGAAAATAGCTACGGCCAATACGAAATTTGCCGCCGGGCCGGCCACGACGATGGCCGCTCGGCGTCCGACCGGTTGATGAACGAAACTGTGCTGGCGCTCCTCCGCGCTCATGGCAGCAATGGCTGCCTGGTCGGGAACGCTCGCCGCGTTATCATCGCCGAAGAATTTTACGTAGCCGCCAAGTGGAATGGCGCACAGCTTCCATCGCGTGTCATGGCGGTCGTTGAAGCCAAAAAGCTCAGGGCCAAAACCGATGGAGAACACCAGCACCCTGACGCCGCACCAGCGCGCCACCAGAAAATGACCAAGCTCGTGGAAGAACACCACGACGGTCAAGACGAACAAGAACGGTATGAGATAGCCCAGCACGCCACCACCCAGCGCGTTGATCCCAGACAGAAAACCGAAATCCATGAATTCTCGTCCCACCCAGTCCTGAAGCCTTGTCCGAACTTACGATTCTAGGATGCCTTTGCGGCAATTTCGGGCAGAAGCTCGCGGGCCAGCAATCTTGTATTATGGTCAACAAATAGTGCTTCTTCCACGCTTTGCGGCTCCGCCGTCCAGTTGCGGGACACGGCGGCTTCGAGCGTGGCCTCGACCAGGGCTGGTATACCGGCAAAATTCAGTCGACGTCCGAGAAACTCGGCGACCGCCACTTCATTGGCGGCATTGAGCACGGTGGGGGCCCCGCCACCCTCTTCGAGCGCTCGACGCGCGAGCGCCAATGCGGGGAAACGGCCGAGATCAGGTTCTTCGAAACTCAACGTCGCGGCGCGGGCGAGATCCAGCCGCGGGGCGGGGCCATTGATGCGTTCCGGCCAAGCCAGGCAATACGCGATCGGGATGCGCATGTCGGGACTTCCCAACTGCGCAATGAGCGAGCCATCGCAGAATTCGACCAGGCTGTGCACGATCGATTGCGGATGAACCAGGACGTCAATTTGCGCTGAGGGCAGTGCAAAGAGATGATGTGCTTCAATGAGTTCAAGCCCCTTGTTCATCAAGGTTGCCGAGTCGATCGTCACTTTCGCTCCCATCGACCAGTTCGGGTGCTTGAGCGCTTGTTCGACGGTCGCGGTCCTTACCGCGGCGGCACTCGCGGTGCGGAAGGGGCCTCCGGAGGCGGTGAGAATCACGCGGCGCACGTCCTCTCGCCGGCTGCCGCTCATGGCCTGAAATAGCGCGTTGTGTTCGGAATCGACCGGCAGCACGGTCGCGCCTGCGGCGGCGGCACGGCGCATGAACAGCGCCCCGGCGCAGACCAGCGTTTCCTTGTTCGCGAGCGCGATGATCGCACCGCGGTCGGCGGCCGCCAGCGTCGGTTTGAGGCCAGCCGCCCCCGTGATGGCTCCGATGACCCATTCGGCGGGCCGCTCGGCGGCCTCGATCAGGCCGCTCTCGCCCGCAGCGGCCGCAATTCCGCTTCCGGACAACGCGGATTTGAGTTCGCGATAACAGTCGGCATCGCCGACCACTGCGAACCGAGCGCCCAGCTCACGGGCGAGCGCTGCGAGCGCTGCGGCGTTCGTGTTCGCGCTCACCGCCTCGACCCGAAACCGTTTACGCTCGCGCTTGAGCAGGTCGACGGTGCTCGTGCCGATCGAGCCGGTCGCGCCCAGCAGCGTCACCGTGCGCTCGGTGCGAGCAGGCACCGGCCGGTCGAATGCGAGGCGCGCGGAGTCCGACTTCATCAAGTCACCAAACCAGCAGGCCGCGGCCCGGCGCTTCGAATCCGCCGCGCAGCAAACCGATCAGCGCGGCCACCACGCTGGCGGTGACGAAGCCGTCCAGGCGATCCATCAGCCCGCCATGGCCGGGAATGAGATGGCCGGAATCCTTGGCGCCGAACCTCCGTTTGAGGAACGATTCGAACAAGTCGCCGCCCTGCGCGCATATCGACAAAATGACCGCCAGCATGGCGATGGCGAACAATCCGGTGAGGGCCGTCACCTTGGCGAGCGCAAGTGCGACAACGACTGCAGCCAGTGTGCCGCCGATCGCACCCGACCAAGTCTTGTTGGGGCTGACCCGCGGCATGAGCTTGGGGCCGCCGATCGCACGGCCCGCGAAATAAGCGGCGATGTCCGTCGTCCATACGACCGCGAACAGAAAAATGATGGCAAGGAAGCCTTCCCCGTTGTCGGAACGCAGCACGATCGGTGCGACCCCGAGCGCGCCGGCATAGGGAACGCCGGCGGCGATCCAGGTGCGCCGTTTGGCCGGCGCCAGCGACGCTACCCCGAGCGTGCTGATGGCGAGAACGATGACAGCGGCAAGCAGATGCCCGGTGAGCACAAGGGCAATCGCCAGCGCCAGCGACGCTCCTCCCGTCGTCAGCACGATTCGCTGGTCGGACCCGGCCACCAGCGAGTTCCATTCCCAAAGCACCACCATCGCCGCCAGGCCCCAAAGGACCGCGAACGGCCAGCCGCCGAGATAGGCGGCGCCGAGCGCGAGCGGCACCAGCACCAGCGCCGAACATACCCGCAGCGCAAGTTCTCCGCCGCAAGACTCGAGCGCGCGCATAGGGTGATCCGCGCCCGCCACGATCACGACCCGGTGCGCGCGATCAGGCCGCCGAAGCGGCGCTCGCGACGGCGGTATTCGATAATCGCGTTTTCGAGTGCCGTGCGGTCGAAGTCCGGCCAATAGGTCGGCACGAAGACGAGTTCGCTATAGGCTGCCTGCCACAACAGGAAATTGGAGAGCCGCTGTTCGCCGCTGGTGCGAATAATGAGGTCGGGATCGGGAAGGTCCGGCGCATCGAGATAGCCCGCGAGCTTCTCCGCCGTGACGTCACTCACCGCCAGATCCCCGGCCACTACGGCCGCCGCCATCCGTCGGGCAGCCCGGGCGATCTCCTGGCGGGCGCCGTAATTGAACGCGACCACCAGAACGAGCTTTTCGTTATGCTTCGTCAGTTCCTCGGCTTCATCGAGCAGCCGTCGGATCTCGGCATCGAGACCTTCGCGCTCGCCGATCACGCGCACCCGCACGCCTTCGCGGTGAAGGTCGGCAAGATCGTGGCGGATGAACCGACGCAATAGTCCCATCAGCTCGCGGATTTCGGCTGGCGGGCGCGACCAATTCTCGGCGCTGAACGAGAAGATGGTCAGAAAGCCGATGCCGAGGTCGCCGGCGGCGCGGACCGTACGGCGCAGCGCTTCCACGCCGCGGCGATGTCCTTCCCCGCGCGGCAGGCCGCGCGCCGCCGCCCAACGCCCGTTGCCGTCCATGATGATGGCGACGTGCCGCGGCACGGCGAAATCGCCGATCTCGACAGTGCGCAGCGGCTCGGTCTTCGACATCGGCTTCGACCTCACACCGTGAGGATTTCCTTTTCCTTCGCCGCCAACATCTTGTCGACCTCGGCGATCACTTCATCGGTCGCCTTCTGTACCTGCTCGGAAGACCTCTTTCCGTCATCTTCGCTGATCTTGTGATCCTTTTCGAGCTTCTTGAGCACGTCAAGGCCGTCGCGGCGCACGTGCCGGATCGCGACGCGCGCGGCTTCGGCATATTTGTGCGCAACCTTGACCAAGTCGCGGCGCCGCTCCTCGTTGAGCTCAGGGATACGCAACCGCAATACCTGGCCCTCGGTGGAGGGCGTCAGCCCGAGATTGGAAGCGGCAATTGCTTTTTCTACCGCGTGCACCATCGAGCGGTCCCAGACCTGCACCGAAAGGAGGCGCGGCTCGGGGACGCTCACGGTGGCGACCTGGTTGAGCGGCATGTGGGTGCCGTAAGCCTCGACCTGCACCGGCTCGAGCAGGCTCGGCGAGGCCCGCCCCGTGCGCAGCCCGCCCAATTCTTGCTTCAACAGCTGGATTGCGCCCTGCATGCGGCGCTTGAGCTCGTTTAGGTCATGCGTCGGGTTTGCCATGGCGACCCTCCGAATACGTTGGCTGATCCCGCGCGCCTGCCGCCCTCACCTGGCGCCTCGGCCGCGGGATGCGACTGCCTCAATTGCCGACGAGAGTGGCGCGCCCGTTTCCGCGCAGCACTGCCGCGATCGCTCCTTTTTCGCGGATCGAGAACACGATGATAGGCATACGGTTTTCCCGGGCAAGCGCGAAGGCAGTGGTATCCATGACTTTCAGGTTGCGCTCGATCGCCTCCTGATGGGTCAACCGGTCGTAGCGCTTGGCATTTTTGTCCTTCTTCGGATCGGCGCTGTAGACCCCGTCGACATCGGTGGCCTTCAGCACCGCCTGCGCGCCGATTTCAGCGGCACGCAGCACGGCGGTGGTATCCGTGGTGAAGAAGGGATTCCCGGTGCCGGCGGCGAGCAGGACGATCCGCCCCTGCTCGAGATGGCGCAGAGCCCGTCGCCGCTCATAGGTCTCACAGATTTCGGGCATGGCCAGCGCCGACATGGTACGGGCGGCAATTCCGGCCTTTTCGATCGCGCTCTCGAGCGCCAGGGCGTTCATGACGGTGGCGAGGATGCCCATCATGTCGCCGGTGACGCGCGGAATGCCTTGTTCGGACACCTTGACGCCACGAAAGATGTTGCCGCCGCCGGCGACCACGGCCACGGCCACGCCCAACGCTTGCGTGGCGACCAGATCGGCCGCGATGGCGTCCAGCGTCGGCTGATGGATGCCGAAAGCGTCGGGACCCATCAACGCCTCGCCGGAAACCTTCACCACGACGCGCCGGTAGACGGGTTCTGTCATGGCAGCTCCTGCGACCTACCGCCGGCGCGCGCGGCTCGACACGGCGATCGCACGTGGAAACACCGTTCGCTCAGGTCGATTTGACCAAGGCGGCCACCTCGCCGCCGAAATCGCTCTCCGGCCGGTCGATGCCTTCCCCGAGCGCATAGCGCACGAACCCGGTCACCTTGATCGGACCGCCGACCTTGCCCTCGGCTTCCTTGATCGCCTGCGACACGCTCTTGTCCGGCTCGTGAATGAACGCCTGATCGAGCAGGCAGACCTCCTTGTAGAAGGTCTTGAGCCCCGATTCGACGATCTTGTCGACCACATTCGCAGGCTTTCCCTGCGCCTTGTATTTGTCCGCGAGCACCTCTTTTTCGCGCCGGACCACATCGGGATCGAGACCGGACGAATCGAGCGCCTGCGGATTGGAGGCGGCGATATGCATCGCGATCATGCGGCCGAAACGCTTGAGCTCGTCGCTCTTGCCGGCCGACTCCAGTGCGACGAGTACCCCGATCTTGCCGAGACCTTCCTCGACCGCGTTGTGGACGTAGCTGGCGATGGCGCCCTTCCCCACCGACAACGAGGATGCCCGCCGCAACGTCATGTTCTCGCCGATCTTGGCAATGGTGTCGGCGATCGCGTCGGCGATGCTGAGATGGCCGACCTTGGCCGCCTTGATCTTCTCGACATCGGTCCCGGCCGTGAGCGCCACATTGGCGATCATCTTGACCAGCCCCTGAAACAGATCGTTGCGGGCAACGAAATCGGTCTCGGAATTGACCTCGACCAGAACGCCCTTCGAGCCCTCCACCGCCAGACCGATGAGACCCTCGGCGGCAATACGGCCGGCCTTCTTGGCGGCTTTCGCCAGTCCCTTCTTGCGCAGCAGATCGACGGACTGCTCCATCTCGCCACCGGTTTCCTGCAGCGCCGCCTTGCAGTCCATCATGCCTGCGCCGGTACGCTCGCGAAGCTCCTTCACCATTTGCGCGGTGATGTTGGCCATGATTGTGATCCTCTATTCGCGATGGCCGCAGCGCGGCGGCCGTCCGCGTCTTTCATTCCGCGAGTTGAAGGCGTGAATGCGCGAGACCGGCCCGCGCATGCCGAGAGCGTTATTCCGCGGTCAATTCTTTCGACTGCGCGATCCAACCTTCCACGCGCGCGGGCAATCCGACCTCTTCGCCGATCGTGTGGGCGGCATCGGGCCCCAGGCCCGCGAGCTGCCAATAATGGAAGATGCCGAGATCGTTGAGCTTCTTCTCGATCGCCGGCGAGACATGGTGCAGCTTCTTGAGATCGTCGGCGACACCGCGCGGACCGGACAGCACTTCATAGCCGGGCCCGTCGGCCGCCGCGGGCACCTCTTCGGCGATCGGCTCGGCGGCGGCGCCGGTGTCGACCCCCAGATCGCCCTGCGCCCGCGAGATGCCATCGATGGCGGCTTTCGCCACCAGATCGCAATAAAGCGTGATGGCGCGGCTGGCATCGTCGTTGCCGGGCACGACATAGGTGATGCCGTTGGGATCGCAATTGGTATCCACCACGGCCGCGACCGGCACGCCCAGGCGCCTCGCTTCCTTGATGGCGATATCTTCCTTATTGGTGTCGATCACGAACAGGAGATCGGGCAGGCCGCCCATGTCCTTGATGCCACCGAGGGCGCGGTCGAGCTTGTCGCGCTCGCGTTGCAGGGTGAGCCGCTCCTTCTTGGTGTAGCCTTGCGACTCTCCGGAGGAGAGCATCTCGTCGAGCTTGCGCAGACGCGAGATCGACTGGGAGATGGTCTTCCAGTTGGTGAGCGTGCCGCCGAGCCAGCGTGAATTGACGTAGTACTGCGCCGACTTCTTGGCTGCGTCGGCGATGGCGTCCTGCGCCTGCCGCTTGGTGCCGACGAACAGGATGCGTCCGCCATTGGCTACCGTGTCGCTCACCGCCTGCAGGGCGCGGTGCATCATCGGCACGGATTGAGCGAGATCGATGATATGGATGTTATTGCGGGCACCGAAGATGTATTCCGCCATCTTCGGGTTCCAGCGGTGGGCCTGATGGCCAAAGTGAACGCCAGCTTCCAGGAGCTGGCGCATAGAGAAGTCAGGAAGCGACATTTGTATTCTCCGGTTGAGCCGCCGCGGACCCGTGAGCTCTCCCCGACCTTGCGGTCGAAACGAGCCACCGGACGGCTGTAAGGCCAAGGTCCGCGTGTGAGATGACCGGGCTTATATAGGCATGAATCGGCCGACGCAAGGATCGGCTGGCCGGTTCCGCGCGCTCAATCCAGCTTGATATTCAGGCGCTTGATGAGGGGGGCCCAGGCCTCGCCGGTCCTGCGCATGATCGTTGCCGCGGCTTCGGGGGTGAGCGCGGTCGGGTCGTAACCGATATTGGCAAAACGCTGCTTCAGGGCCGGATCGCCGACCACCTTGTTCAGCTCCCCGTTGAGCAGCGAAACGATCTCCCGGGGCGTTGCCGCCGGCGCATACAACATGAAATGAACGCCGGCATCGAGGTCGGGCACGCCCTGCTCGGCCGTCGTCGCCACGGCCGGCACCAGATCGGAGCGGGCCTCCTGGATGACGCCGAGCGGCTTGAGCTGCCCCTCTTTCACGAACTGGATGACCGAGCCGGCGGCGAAACTGCCGAAATCGATGCGCCCGGCGATGAGATCGGTCGCCGCCTGCGCGCCCCCCTTGTAGACCACGTGCACGAACTTGGCGCCCGTGCGCTGCGCCATCTCCTCCACCGCGAGATGCTGCAGGAGTCCGTAGCCGGCGGTGCTGAAACTCAGGCCGTCGGGCCGCTGCTTGCTCAACAGCACGAGGCCCTTGAGGTCGTCGGCCGGCAGCGACTTCGGCGCCACCAGCAAGGTCGGGGTGACGCCGATGCCGCCGATCGGCGTCAGGTCCTTGACCGGATCGAAGCCGAGCTTGCTGAAGCTCGACGGAAAGGTCGCGATGACCGCGGCATTGACCAGCAAGGTGCAGCCGTCAGGCTTGGCATTGGCCACCGCGGCCGTCCCGATATTGCCGGTCGCACCGGGCCGGTTCTCGATCACGAAGCTGCGTTTCATGCCGAGCTCGAGACGATCGCCAATCAGGCGCGCCGCGACATCGGTGGCCCCGCCGGCGGGATACGGGACGATCAGCGTGACGCGCTGGCAATCGAAGTCGGCCGCAGGCGCGGATGTCGCTCCTAGTCCGAGCGCCAACAGTCCGGCAAGACATCGCACCAGCAACCCCATCGCATCCTCCCGCATTTGCGGCCGACCGTATTCCGGCTCAGGCCCGCGGGAGCCTTGCTCCCGGCGCCCTCGGCTCATTGATTTTGCAGATCGAGA
>DASSJW010000242.1:0-3481 GCA_035690995.1 Xanthobacteraceae bacterium | reverse complement strand
AGCAGCGACTCGCCGTCCTCGCGCCGCACGATCTCATGCGCCGCCCACAGCTTGTCGATCAGGGTGCGAGGGTCGTTCATGCCCGGCTACGGTGCCTCGTAGGTCCCTAGGTGAGTCCGGATAATATAGAAGCCTGCGGGGACCAATGTTAGTCTCGCCCGTCAGCACCCCGGAGCGAACGCATGTCTCGTCAGTTCTTGCCCGTCAGCCGCCGCCGGTTCCTGCAATCGACGACGCTGGGCGCCGCCGCAGCGGCGACCGGAATCCTGCACGCCCCGGCCGTGCTGCGCGCGCAAGGCGCTCCGGTGAAGGTCGGCGTGCTGCACCCGGTCTCGGGCGCGCTGTCCTATTCCGGCCAGCAGGGCCGGATCGGCGCCGTGATGGCGATCGAAGAGATCAATGCCGCCGGCGGCATCAAGGCGCTGGGCGGCGCCAGGATCGAAGCGGTGCTGGGCGACGCGCAGTCGACGCCGGAAGGCGGCAATGCCGAGGTCGAGAAGATGAACGGCGCCGGGGTCGCGGCCATCGTCGGCGGCTATGCCAGCGGGATTTGCCTTGCCGCCAGCCAGACCGCGGCGCGCTATGACCTGCCCTACATCGTGGACGTGGGCGTGGTCGACGCCATCGTGACCCGCGGGCTGAAGAACACGTTCCGGTTCGGCCCGGGCTTCGGCGTCATCGCCAAGACCGCGCTCGACAATCTCGTCACCATCAACGATCAGGCCGGCAAGGCGGCGAAGACGGTCATGATCGTGCACGAGGATTCGGCGTTCGGCGCGGGCCTCGCGAAGCTCCTGAACGCGCAGCTGCCCGAGCGCGGTTTCCAGATCCTGGAGACCATCGCGCATCCAACGCCGACGCGCGACTTCAACAATGTCGTGCTCAAGATCCGGGCGCAGAACCCCGATCTCGTCATTCCGGCCAACTACTACAACGAATATGTCCTGCTTGCGCGCACGATGCAGCAGCAGCGCGTGCGGCCGAAGGGCATCTATTCGGTGCTCGGCGGCGCGGCCTCGTCGTACAAGTTCGTCAAGGAATTCCCGGAGGCGGCGCAGTACATCATGGACTGCAATCACTGGTTCGATCCGAAGAACCCGAAGGCGCTCGCGCTGAAGAAGAAGATCGAGGAGAAGGGCGAGTTCTACACCTACGAGGTGTACATGAACTATTCATGCGTGCTGCTGCTCGCCGACGCGCTCGAACGCGCCGCCAGCGCCGACCGCGCCAAGGTCATCGGCGCGCTGGAAAGCTCAACCTTCGCCGGCCACGTGATGCCCTATGGCCCGACCAAATTCGTCAACGGACAGAACCAGGGCGCCGCGCCGGTCAACACCCAGGTCATCAACAACGACATCCAGGTGATCTTCCCGGCCGCGTTCGCGTCGGCAAAGCCGGTATTCCCGATGCCGCGCGCCTGACGAGGCCGGCTCGACGGACGGCGCCGCGCGACGCCGTCCGGTCCGTCCGCCATGCTGTCATCGGTCATCCTCGTTCCCGCGGTGCTCAACGGATTGATGACCGGCGCCGTCTACGCGCTGATCGCGCTTGGCCTGACGTTGATCTACGGCGTCCTGCACATCATCAATTTTGCCCACGGCGCGCTGCTGACCGCCGCGATGTTCGCGGCGTTTTTTGCGCACAAGCTATTGGGTCTCGATCCCTACGTCGCGGCGCTCGGACTGACGCCGCTGTTCTTCCTGCTGGGCTATGGCCTGCAACGCTTCGTCATCGGTCCGGCCGCGCATGGGGAGGATCGCAATATCCTCCTGGTGACGCTCGGCCTCGCCGTGGTGATCGAGAATGCGCTCCTCTACGCGTTCCGGGCGGATACCCGCACGATCAATCTGCCTTACGCCTTCGACGTGGTCGAAGTCGGCACGGCGTTTCTTGCCGTGCCCCGCGTCGTCGCCTTCTTCGTGGTCGTCGCCGTTGCGCTTGCGCTCTGGCTCATCATGCGATGGACCGATACCGGCAAGGCCATCCGCGCCGTCGCCAAGGAGAAGCGCGGCGCCGAGCTCGCCGGCATCGACGTCGCGCACATCTATGCGGTCACGTTCGGGCTCGGCACCGCCTGCCTGGCGATCGCGGCCTGCCTGTTGATCCCCACCTATTACGTCAATCCCCAGGCCGGAAACGCCTTCGTGCTGATCGCCTTCACCATCGTCGTGCTCGGCGGCATGGGCTCGGTGACCGGCGCCCTGATCGGCGGCCTTTTCGTCGGCGTGGTGGAGAGCCTGTCCAGCCTCTACCTCGGGGAGTCGCTCGGCCAGATCGGCATCTTCGCGATGTTCATCCTGGTCCTGCTGTTTCGACCGAGCGGCCTGTTCGGGGAGCGGGCATGAGGCGGTTCGCGCCGATCCTGATCGTCCTGGCGCTGCTGGCCACCGTGCCGTTGGTCACCTCATCCAACGTCGTGCTCAACTTTTTGGTGGTCGCGCTTCTGATCGCGCTCGTGGGCCAGGGCTGGAACCTGCTCGGCGGGTATGGCGGCCAGTATTCGTTCGGTCACGCCGCCTTCTTCGGCACCGGCGCCTATGCGACCGCCATCCTGCAGG
Organism: Xanthobacteraceae bacterium; assembly: GCA_035690995.1. Lineage (GTDB taxonomy): Bacteria > Pseudomonadota > Alphaproteobacteria > Rhizobiales > Xanthobacteraceae > VAZQ01. The sequence continues at coordinate 923 of DASSJW010000242.1, read as the reverse complement.
TGCACTACGGCATCAACGCGTGGCTCGGCCTCTTCATGGGTATCGCCGCGGGCGCCCTGGTCGGGGCCGTGATCGGCGCACTGAGCTTTCGATCGGGGTTGAAAGGCTCCTATTTTGCGCTGGTGACGCTCGCCTTCGCGGAAGTGCTGCGGATCATCGCGAGCGTCGCCCCCATCACCGGCGCCGGCGTCGGCACGCTCATCAAGCTCGACCTGCGTCCGGAGGCGTTCCAGTTCCAGAGCCGCGCGCCGTTCTATTGGATCATCCTTGCAATGGTCGGGTTGTCCCTCGTCCTCGTCCGGATGATCGAGGACAGCCGCTTCGGCGCGTATCTCGTCGCCTTGCGCGAGAACGAAGATGCCGCACAGGCGCTCGGCGTGAACACGACCATGGTGAAGCTCCTGGCCATGACCATCTCGGCCGCAATCACCGCAGCCGCCGGCTGCTTCTATGCCCAGTATTTCCTCTTCATCGACGCCGGCATCGCCTATGGGCCATGGATCTCGGTCGAGGCTTTGCTCGCACCCATCATCGGCGGCATCGGTACCGTAGTCGGTCCGCTCCTCGGCGCGCTGGTGGTCAAGACGCTCGGAGAAGCCACCAAGCTCGTGACCGGCGATGCGCCGGGCCTCGATCTCGTCATCTACGGAAGCGTCCTCATCCTGGTTGTCGCGTTCGCGCCGCGCGGCATTACCGGCATTCTTCTCGACCTGCGGCACCGTCTCGTGTCCCGCAAGCCGGCGGCGCCGGCATCCTTGGGTCGCGGCCATGGCTGAACCGCTGTTGCGCGTCGAACAGGTATCGAAGCGCTTCGGCGGCTTGCTCGCCCTCGACCGGGCATCACTGCTGGCGCCGGCACGGCGCATCACCGCGCTGATCGGACCGAATGGCGCCGGCAAGAGCACGCTGTTCTCGATCATTGC